>JAAYJJ010000184.1 GCA_012522985.1 Aliarcobacter butzleri | reverse complement strand
TTTTAATCTCATCAGCCCAAATATCAGGATCAATAGTCTCTAGGATTAAAGGAATATCATTCATTCTATCATCAGCCATCAAAAACTTAAAAGCATCTATACCAATTTGACCTTTTCCTAAGCTATCATGTCTATCTACTTTGCTTCCAATAGCAGGTTTTGCATCATTTAGATGCATACCTTTTAGGTATTTAAAACCTACTATATCATCAAACTCTTGCCATGTTTTATCATATGCTTCTTTAGTTCTTATATCATATCCTGCACTATGCATATGACAAGTATCTATACAAACACCAATTCTACTTTTATCTTCTACTTTTTCTATCAAATAAGCAAGATGTTCAAACTTATATCCTAAGTTGCTTCCTTGACCAGCTGTGTTTTCTATAACTGCACAAACATCTTTTGTTTTATCTAAAGAGATATTTATAGACTCTGCTATATAGTCTAAACACTCCTCTTGGCTTATCTTTCTTAGATGGCTACCAGGGTGGAAGTTAAGCCTATCAAGGCCTAGTATTTCACATCTTTGTAATTCATCTATAAAAGCTTCAAGTGATTTTTCTCTTGCTTGACTTTCTGGATGACCTAGATTGATAAGATAACTATCATGTGGTAAGATATGTTTTGGCTTAATTTGTGATTTTTCTAGTGCGTCAAACCATAAATCCAAAGTTTTATTATCTAGAGGTTTTGCTACCCATTGCCTTTGGTTTTTGGTAAAGAGGGCAAAAGCTTTTGCACCTATAGAGATAGCATTTAGTGGGGCATTATAGACTCCACCACTGCTACTAACATGTGCTCCTATATATTTCATGGTATTTCCTTTATTTGTATAAAAATACTATTTTCTTTATCTTTAAAGTATATTTCATTCTCTTTTTTATAGATATAGTTAAAACCATCCATATTTGTTAGCTCTTTTTGGTTAAGAACTTCATATAAAAAAGTAGAAGGATAGTTTTTATGAAAATACTCTTTTATAAAATTTTGCGAACTTTTACAAGCCATAGGTGATGTACAAATTCTATTTTCATAGACTTTGAGATAAAAAATAGCTCTTCCAAAGCTATAGATTTCAAGTTCATTACTATTTGTATAAGTTTTTAAAAATCCCATATCAGAGTATTTTATATTTGGTGTTTTAATGGTTATCAAAAGGCTTTTTGTTTTTAGTGGTTCTTTTGTAGAACAAGCACTAAAAACAAGTAAAAATAAAATTGAGCTTAAAATATATTTCATTAGTTAAGCGATGTTGTTTGGTGTAAATTCATTAAACTAACATAAAAATTTGTTGTCTCAAAATCATCTAAAAGTCCACTTGAAGGAGATAGATTTTGGTGGATTAGCTTTAATTTTTCTGCTCTTTGAGGGTATAGTGAGCTTAAAATAATAGATGAAAGCTCTTTTCTCATAAATATAGCTGGAGGTATCATTCCTAGTTCAAAAAGTCCATTTAGTGATGGTGAGTGGTATTTGATATGATGATGACTTCCATGTGGGCAAGAGCTAGTACTTACTAGTGTTTTACACTGCTCACAATATACAAACTCACTCATAATCTCAATATCTATATCAACACCACTTAGAGTATCTATAACAGAAGAAAGTCCATCTCTATCAAAAAATGCTCCAAGTCCAGCGTGGTTTTGACCTATGATTATCTTATCTACACCATAGTTTTTGGCAACTATTGCATTTAGAAGCATTTCATTAAAACCACCAAAGATATAGGTGTTTTCCAAAGGAATTAAAAGTACTCTTTGTTTATGCAAATAGTGATCTATAAAATACTGAATACACTTATATCTTGTCTCAAATGAGATAAAATCATCAGTATATGGCTTAAGTAGAAATAAAATCATCAAATCACATTTAACAAGCCCTGATCTTATAAGTCTTTCATGAACTCTATGAAAAGGCTTACCAGAGAGCATCATACAAGAGATTTTTTTGGCTCCTGTTTTTTCTATTGCTGCTTGGATTTGAGCTTTGTGATCTTTGATGTCTTGAAACTTTAGAGTAAAATCACCACTTATAGCATAACTTCCTAGTCTTCTATAGGTGTCTTTTACTCCTTGATGCTCTGGGTTTATAGTACCATAGATGTTTTTGATTCTTTGCTCTTTATCTATTTTGAAAATCTCTTTTGTAGTAATCTCACCTATTTCTACACCATCACTAATAAACTTTAGTACCTCACCTTGTTTGGCACTTTTTAAAACCTCTTCGTTTTTTTTGCCACTTGGAGCTAATATAAAAGAAAATGGAAAACTCTTGCCCTCATAGGTTTTGCTTTGATCTACTTCTTTTGCAGTTTTTTCATCCATAAGAGTCATAACAGGAGCGAAAAGTCCCTCTTTTAGTAGTCCTAAAGTAGCTACAGCTTCCTTATCTATATAAAGATATTTCTCCTTCATCTAAATCCCTTTGCATATTTTCTTTATGATATCAAAACTTAGCTAAATATTAACATTAATCTCTTTTTTGCTAAAATATCTTAATCTTTTAAAAAGTTGGAAAATGAAGAGAATTTTAGTACAGATTTGTTGTAGCGTTGATAGTCACTATTTTTTGCAGTCATTAAGAGACGAATATCCAAATAGTGAGATTATAGGCTTTTTTTACAACCCAAATATACACCCATATAGTGAGTATATATTAAGATATAAAGATGTTCAATATAGCTCTAAAAAGCTAGATATTAGGGTAATAGATGGTGAGTATGAGCTTCAAAAGTGGCTAAATCAAACAAAAGGATATGAAAAAGAGCCTGAAAAAGGGGATAGATGTACTATTTGCTATGAAACTAGACTTTTAAAAACTATTTTAAAAGCAAAAGAGCTTGGATGTGATGGTTTTACTACTACACTTTTAATGAGTCCACTTAAATCTCAAGAAAAGCTAAATACTATAGGTACAAAGCTATCAAAAGAGTATAATATAGAGTTTATTTATAAAGATTATAGAAGTGGCAAGGGTGGAGTTGAACAAAACCTATGTGCCAAAGAAAATAGACTCTATAGACAAAACTATTGTGGGTGCTTATATGCTCTTAAAAGTCAAAGAGAGTATCAACAAAGGCTTTGTGATGAGTTGATTTCACCTATAAATAGACAAGTTTTACCTAGCTCTATAGAGTATAGGTTGGAGCTTTTTGCTCTTAGAGATAAGCTTATGGAAGAGAATAAAGAGTTTTTTATTAAAAAAATAGAGTTTATGAATTATAGATTATTACAAGCATATCTTAAACAAAATAATCAAATCCTAAAGAGCTATGTTCTAGCTTATTCATATCTAAAAAACCAAAAATTAAAAGCAAAAATAGAGTATATCAAAGATGATATTGCATATCTTAATAAAAATGGGGTCGTTTTTATAAAACTTGATAGATTTAATAAAATCTTAAAGACAAACTACCAAAATATAGGACAAATAGATAAAAATCCACCTAGATTTGATGATGAGGTGGCTTTACGAAGAGAGCTTATAGGTCAATATTCACTAAGTCCTATAGTTGTAGTAGAGGAGTTTAATCAAGATCAAAATTATGAGATTTTTATAGACTCAAAATATTATATTGATACAAAGGAAGAGATTGAGACTTTTAGTTAGTGCTTTAGAGCCATCAGCAAATATTCATCTAAAAGAGCTTAAAAAGCATCTAAGTAGTGAAGTAAAGTTTGTAGGTATTTTTGATAAAAGCTTAGGAGAGCCTATAGTAGATCTATCAAGTAGTGCAGTTATGGGGATAGTAGATGCCCTAAAAAAAATAAGGTTTTTTTTAGATCTTAAAAAGAAGATGGCTACTATAGCAAAGAGTTGTGATAAAGTACTTTTGATGGACTCATCAGGATTTAATCTTCCACTAGCAAAAGAGCTAAAAAACCTCTATCCAAATCTTGAAATCAACTACTATATCTTGCCTCAAGCATGGGCTTGGAGAAGGGGAAGGATTAAAATAATAGAAAAATATTGTGATAATCTATACTCAATACTACCTTTTGAAAAAGAGTATTATACAAAAAAAGATAAAATCCAATATGTTGGACATCCACTGTTAGATGAAATAAAAGAGTATAAAACAAGTTTAGTTAAAAGTGCTAAGATAGCCTATATGCCAGGAAGTAGAAGAAGTGAAATAAAAGCTTTAATGCCTATTTTTAAAGAATTGTCTCAAAATATAGGCACCAATAAAGAGCATATTTTAATAATACCTACAAGCTTTAAAGATAAAGATTTAGAAGAGATTTATGGAGATATAGAGGGCTTTAGTATAAGCTATGATACTCATAAAAGCCTATATGAAAGTGAATTTGCTTTTATATGTAGTGGTACGGCTACTTTGGAAGCTGCTATAATAGGGACACCTTTTATACTAGCATATAAAGCAAAAAAGTTTGATTATTTTGTGGGTAGAAAGATCTTTAATATTCAAACTATAGGATTAGCAAATATATTTTTTGAAAAGATGAAAAGAGATAGAATACATCTAGAACTTTTACAAGAAGATGTAAATAGTAAAAATCTAATAAAAGAGTACAATCAAGTTAATAAAGAATTATTTATTCAAAATGCTAATATCTTAAGAGAGTATTTAAAAACAGGAAGTAGCAAAACAGTGGCTTTTCTAATAGAAAATAAATGAAAAATTTGATATCATATTGCAAGAATTAATTTATTGCTAGGAATGAAAATGTTAGATATAATGCAAATACAAGAGATTTTACCGCATAGATACCCTTTTTTACTTGTAGATAGAATAACGGATATGGTAGAAAAAGAGTCAATAGTAGGATATAAAAATATCTCTATAAGCGAACCAGCATTTATGGGACATTTTCCTGGACATCCTATCTATCCAGGAGTTTTGATACTTGAAGGTATGGCACAAGCTGGTGGAATTTTGGCACTAAAGAGCAATGGACTTACAACACAAGAGCTTAAATCAAAAGTAATCTACTTTATGAGTATAGATAATGCCAAATTTAGAAGCCCAGTTAGACCAGGAGATAAGCTAGAGTATAGAGTAAAGATAGTAAAGCTTAGAGGAACGTTGATAGTTTTAGAAGCAAAATCTTTTGTTGATGAAAGATTAGTAGCTGAAGCTGAGCTAAAAGCTATGATTGTAGATAAGTAGGCTTACTATGTCTTTGATACATAAAACAGCTATTATAGAAGATGGTGCTACTATTGGTAACAATGTCCAAATAGGAGCATATGCTATAATAGGTAAAGATGTAACTATAGGAGATGGTAGTGTAGTTGGTAGCCATACTATCATAGAGGGCAAAACTACAATAGGTAAAAATAATCAGATTTTTTCTCATGCAGCTTTAGGAAGCATACCACAAGATCTAAAATTTGATGGTGAAGATGTAGAGCTTATCATAGGAGATAACAATAAAATAAGAGAGTTTACACTCTTTAACCCTGGGACACTAGGTGGTGGTGCTAAAACTATCATAGGGGATAATAATCTTTTTATGGGATATGTTCATGTTGCACATGATTGTATTATAGGGAATAACTGTATTTTTGCAAATGTGGCGACTTTGGCTGGGCATGTAGAGTGTGGTGATTATGTAGTTGTTGGTGGACTTACTCCTATACATCAGTTTTGTAAGCTTGGAACTTCTGTTATGGTTGGAGGAGGAAGTGTGGTTACTCAAGATATACCACCTTTTTGTTTAGCAGAGGGAAATAGAGCTATTATAAGAGGGCTTAATCTAACAGGACTTAGAAGAAGATTTGATGATAGAGAAGTAATAGATGATATAAAAAGAGCATATAAACAACTCTTTACATCAAATGCACCTTTGGCTGATAGCGCAAAAGAGATATTAGAAAATAGTAAAAACCAATATGTAAAGCTACTTGCTGAGTTTGTTTTAAATACAAAAAGGGGAATCCCTTATGAAAGAAGGAAAGAGAGTTGAGTAAAAAAATAGTATGTGATTTTTGTGGAGCGGTTGATAGTGTCCAAAATCCTATAATTGCTGGAGATAATGCAAATATTTGTAAGTCTTGTATAAATACTGCTTATGATATAATAAACTCTAGTGATAGTGAATATATAGAGACTGATACAAAAGTAAAAGAGCAAAAAGTAATAGAGATTCCAACACCACAAAAGCTAAAAGAGTTTTTGGATCAATACGTAGTAGGGCAACACCGTGCAAAAAAGGTGTTAGCAGTTGCTGTATATAATCATTATAAAAGAATATTTAAACAAGATAGTAATATAGATGATGATACAGAGATAAATAAGTCAAATATTTTACTCATTGGTCCAACAGGAAGTGGTAAAACACTGTTAGCTCAAACTATAGCAAAATATCTTGATGTTCCTTTGGCTATAGCTGATGCTACAAGCTTAACTGAAGCTGGATATGTAGGTGATGATGTAGAAAATGTTATAACAAGACTTCTTCAAGCAGCAAATGGTGATGTAAAAAGAGCAGAACAAGGAATAATCTTTATAGATGAGATAGATAAGATTGCTAGAATGAGTGAAAATAGAAGTATAACAAGAGATGTAAGCGGTGAGGGTGTTCAACAAGCTATGCTGAAAATCATAGAAGGAAGTGTAGTAAATGTTCCTCCAAAAGGGGGTAGAAAACATCCAGGGCAAGATGCCGTTCAAGTAGATACAACAAATATTTTATTTATTTGTGGTGGGGCTTTTGATGGACTTGAAGAGATTATCAAAAAACGCCAAAGTGGTAATGTTTTGGGCTTTACTCAAAGTAAAAAAACTAAAAAAGATCTAGAAAATCTTATAAATTTAGTTGAACCTGATGATTTGGTAAAGTATGGAATTATTCCAGAACTTTTGGGAAGACTTCATATGTTAGCTACTTTAAATGAGATTACAAAAGAGGATATGGTGCATATTCTAACAGAGCCAAAAAACTCACTTGTAAGACAATATACAAAACTCTTTAAACTAGATAATGTAGAGTTGGAGTTTGAAAAAGAGGCTTTAGAGCTTATAGCTCAAAAAGCTATAGAGAGAAAAACGGGAGCTAGAGGACTTAGGTCAATATTGGAAGATATTATGCTTGATATTATGTATGATTTACCAAATTTAAATAATAAAAAAGTTATAATTACAAAAGATATTGTAAATAAAACCAATGAACACTTGGTTGCATCATAAGGATTGTAGATGATTTTTGATAAATTAGTAGGTATGTTTTCCAATGACATGGCTATGGATTTGGGTACAGCAAATACTATAGTCTCTGTAAAAGGAAGAGGTGTTATTATCAACGAACCCTCAGTTGTAGCAGTACAAAACGATAGATCAGGAAGAGATAGGATTTTGGCTGTTGGACTTGAAGCAAAAAGAATGATTGGTAAAACTCCACTTAATATTCAAGCGGTAAGACCTATGAAAGATGGTGTTATAGCTGATTTTGAGATGACGGAGAGAATGATAAGGTATTTTATAGAAAAAGCTCATAAAAGAAAATCTTTTCTAAGACCAAGAATAATCATAGCTATACCTCATGGCATAACACAAGTAGAAAAAAAAGCAGTTAAAGAATCAGCTATAAGTGCTGGTGCTAGAGAGGTGTTTTTGGTAGAAGAGCCAATGGCAGCTGCTATAGGTGCTGGTATTCCTGTAAGTGAACCAGATGGTCATATAGTTGTTGATATTGGTGGAGGTACAACTGAAATAGGCGTTACTTCATTAGGTGGGCTAGTGCTTTGTAAGTCTATTAAAGTAGCTGGAGATAAGTTTGATAGATCTATTATGGAGTATGTAAGACAAAACTACAACCTCTATATAGGTGAAAGAACGGCTGAGACTATCAAAATAGAAATAGGTACGGCTATTAAACTTGATACTGAACTAAAAATCAAAATCAAAGGAAGAGATAACTCTGGGCTACTTTCTACAATAGAGCTAGGAAGTGAAGGAGTTAGAGCAGCTCTTAGAGAGCCTCTTAAAGAGATAGCCACAGCTGTAAGAAATGTGCTAGAAGAGATGCCACCAGATTTAGCTAGTGATATCGTTGATAATGGTATAGTACTTACTGGTGGTGGGGCTTTGATAAGAGGACTTGATAAGTATTTTTCTGAGATGGTAAAGCTATTAGTAAGGGTTGCTGATGAGCCTTTGCTTGCTGTTGCTTATGGAACTAGTAAAGTACTTGATGAAGAGGATTTATTAAAACTAATATCAAATGAATAAAAACTTCTTTATTGCTATATTTTTAGGTATTGCTCTACTATATATATTTAATATAGATTCTTATTTCTATTATAAATTTACAACAGTGGGCAATAATCTAAAAGATAGATATTTAGATATATTTATAAAAAGTGGTAATTTTGTAACTAAATATTTTGATCAAGCAAATAATATACAAACACTACAAGATGAAAATCAAGAACTAAAAAAATATAAATTGTTATATGAAGATTTAAAAGTTGATTCAAAATATCTTTATGATGTTTTGTCTTGGCAAAAATATATCTATCCAGAGTTGAGATTAACTAAAGTCATATCTTATAAAAACCCAAAAGATCAAACTCAAATATGGATAGATTTTCCTTTAGAAAAAGATAAAATAGTTGGGTTGATATTTGATAATTATGCTGCGGGAATTGCAGTAAATAAAAACAATAAAACATTGGCACTTTTAAATAATAATGAAAAATCAAACTATGGTGTTATAATAGGAGAAGAAAAAGCTACAGGGATAACTCATGGTGGAGATGAGATGGGGAATATACTTATCAAATATATACCTCTTTGGCAAAACTTTAAAATAGGCGATATTGTATATACAAGTGGTACGGATGGGATCTTTTATGAAGGGCTTAAAGTAGGAGAGATTATCTCTATAAAAGAGGGCGTTAATACATATGAGGCATATATGAAACCCTATGTTGTAAGTACAAAAAAAAGGTTTTTTTATATTTGTGAACTAAAAAAAGAGGAACAAGAGTTAGAATAAGTTTAATAAAAAATTAAGAAAACTTATTTTAATAAAAACTTAGCTAAAATAAACAAAATATGTTTTAAGGCTTTAAGATGAGTAATACAGTATCAAAGATTAATATATTAATAATAGATGACAATAAAGAGATAGTAAATGTTTTTGATAAATATTTTACTCCTTTAGGTATAGAATTAAGTGTTTTTACCAACTACGAAACAGCCCTTAATAAAATAAATCTAAAAAAACCATTTAATATAATAGTTGCAAATACACTTGACTCTTCTACATTGTGGCTTAATTTTGTTAAACTTTTAAAGGCTTATTGTAGTACAAAAATAGAAACTATAATAATAGGTAGCGGAAGTATAGAAGATCTTTTATATGCTACAGAAGTAGAGGCTAAGAAGTTTTTTACAACTCCATGTGATTATGAGAAGATAGCACAATTTACTCTTGGACTTATAACAAGTATGGAGATAAATGCAGCAAAAAATGATAAAGTTAAGCTTGTTGATGGATGGCTTTACTCTTTTAATAAAAAAACATTGGCAAAAAGTGATAAGGTTATACAACTAACCAAAAATGAGTTTGCATTTTTAGAGGCTTTGATAAAAAATAAAGATAAAATTGTTACATACGATATGTTAAAACAAGCTATTTATAAAACAAAAAATCTAAAAACAGATAAACTTCATGCTATAAGAACCTTGGCTAGAAATATAAGATCAAAAACAGGATCAAAAACAATCATAGGAACACTTAATAAAATAGGATATAAAATAAAAGTCTTATAGTATTGGCTTTTGTAGAGAACTTGGTATCTCTATACCGTTTTAGGAGAGATTTATGAGTAATGAATTAAAAAATCAAATAGTAATATATGAAGATATAAATGGAGATATAAAACTAGATGTTTCACTTGAAAATGAAACTTTATGGTTAAGTCAAAAACAACTAGAAGTTTTGTTTGATAGAGATAAATCTGTTATCTCAAGGCATATAAGAAATATTTTTAAAGAAGAGGAACTTGATAAAAATTCAGTTGTTGCAAAAAATGCAACAACTGCTACTGATGGTAAAGTGTATCAAGTAGAATATTATAATCTTGATATGATTATCTCTTTGGGGTATAGAGTAAACTCAAAAAGAGCAACAAGTTTTAGAGTTTGGGCAACAAAAATTTTAAAAGATTTTATAGTGAAAGGTTATGCTATAAATGAAAAAAGAGTTAAAGAAAAAGGATTAAAAGAGCTAGAACAAACGCTAGAACTAATAAAAAGCACTATTTCAGATACACAAATAGAGCTAAACGAAGCAAAAGGTTTACTAGATGTTATAATAAACTACTCTAGAACGTGGACACTTTTGCAAGGCTATGATGAAGACTCTTTAAAAATAGACTTTGTACCAAAAAAGGCAAATTTTATACTAGATAGCGATGAAGCAAAAAGCTATATAGAACAACTAAAAGATGAGTTAATTAAAAAAGGTGAAGCAACAGAGCTTTTTGGTAGAGAAAAAGCAGGAGAGTTTGAAGGTATCTTACGAAATATTTATCAAACTTTTGGTGGTGTTGATTTACTAGAAAGTATTGAAGAAAAGGCTGCAAATTTACTCTACTATATAATCAAGGGACACCCTTTTAATGATGGAAACAAACGTATAGGTGCTTTTATGTTTATTCTTTTTTTAAGTAAAAATAATATGCTTTATAAATCAAATGGGGAACTCAAAATAAATGATAACGCTCTAGTGGCACTTTCACTTATGACTGCAAAAAGTGAACCAAAACAAAAAGATACTATTATAAATCTAATAGTAAATATTTTGCAAGGCTAAAAACAAGTAATATTACAAAAAATGAATTAATCCAAAATATAAGAAATTTTTTAATAGTTTCAAGAAATTAGGTGCTACAAGTGTAAATAGTATAATGGTACAAACCTATTGGAATATAGGGAAAATGATAGTTGAAGATGAACAAAAAGGTGAGACTAAAGCGATGTATGGTAAAAAAAGTTTGAATCTATCTCAAAAGCACTTACCGATGAGTTTAATAAAGGTTTTGTTACTAGAAATTTGTGAAATATGAGACAGTTTTACATAGTTTTTTAATTTGAACAGAGTGTGTAGCAAATTGACTTGGACACATTATAGGAGATAAATTTGGAATATCCTTATAAAAAGTTAACTATAGGTAGATATATAGATAATCTGTATAAAGAAGGGTTTCAAAAGTCAAATTTACTAGAAAATGACGTTGAAGAGATATTTGAGAATATAGGAATATTTAGAATTAAAGGCTATGTAAAAGCATTTAGAAAAGATGCTTCAAAATATAGTTTAGATGATATTATAAACCTTTATGAGTTGGACAGAAAAATATCTATAAACTTTTTCAAAATCTCTTCACAAATTGAAATAAAATTAAAAGCATATTTAATAGAAACTGTTTATAGTCTTACTGATAATCCATTTTTCTATCTTGTAAAAAATTGCTATATAGATGATTTTGTTTTAAATACTGAATCAACATATGATTGGGAAACAAAAAAAGTACAAAATAGAAGAGAAGAGATTTATCTGCATTATAGAGACTATTATCTAAATAAATATGATTTTAATGAAAATAAAAACAGCTATTTAAAAGATTTAGAGTTAATAGAATTAAATCAATAAAAAGAGATAAATTTCCCTCCTTTTCACTATTTTATAGAAAATATTACTTTAGGAAGTTTGATAAATATAATCTCAAAGCTAAAAATAGAAGATAATATAATTTTAAAACTTTTAGCAAATAAATTTGGTATGTATGATAAAGATGTATTTTTAAACTATTTGTTGAGATTAAAAGAGTTAAGAAATAGGTGTGCACACAATGGAAGAATATTTAATAGAAATTTTAGAGGTGTCAAAGCCTATGGGG
>JAAYJJ010000183.1 GCA_012522985.1 Aliarcobacter butzleri | reverse complement strand
TACAAGAAGGTATTACAGGATTTGGAAGTCAAGGAACTTCACCGATGTTCGGTAATCCAGATCTTAAACCAGAAAAGAGCTTAAGCAAAGAGATAGCTGCTTATTATGAGCATGAAAATAGACATAATTTTAATATAACTTTATTTGAAAATAGTTTTAAAGATAAAATAGAATCGACAGATATACCTATAGCAGATGTGGGTGATTGGGGTGCTTTTGTAAATGCAGCAAATCCTCCAAAACAAAAACAAAATGTTGGTAAAGCTTCAATAAAAGGCTTGGAATTATCAGGAAAGTACTTGATAATTGATGATTTATCACTAAAAGCCAATTGGACATATATGAAATCCAAAATCAAATCAGATGATTCCCAAAAAGATGGTAAACCACTAACAAGTAGCCCAAAACATATGTATAATATTACACTTGATTGGCAAACTACACCAAAGTTTAATACATATTTACAATATAGTGCTGAGGTTGATAGGTTTAAACAACGATATCAAAAAGCTGGAGCAAATCAAGACTTATACTATAAAGATTACTCTATTTGGAACCTAGGAGCATCATATAAGTTGGATAAAAATATCACATTTAATGGAAGAATAAACAACTTATTTGATAAAGACTTTATGAAATATGAGGTAGTTGATAGAGTTGGAGATACTATATATTATAGTGAGTATAGTAATATCTCATCAAATAGAAGTTTTTGGATGAATGTAGTTTATACTTTCTAAGTACTATACAATAAGGGCTAGTTCAATATAGCTCTTATTTATTGATAGTAATTATTGTTTTTGTTAAACTTTCGTTAAAACAGATATGTTAAGATTTTAAAATAGGAGAAAAAATGAAAAATATGGTTTATAGTTTAGTAGTTTCAACACTACTTCTAACAAGTGCAAATGCACATGAAATATGGGTAGAAAAAAACAAAACAGATGCACAGATTTTTTTTGGTGAGTTTGTTGATGATCTAAAAGAGGGAGTAAACTTTTTGGATAGGGTTAAAGCTGAAAATTTCTTTCCAAAGGAGATAGTAAAAGAGGTAAAAAGATCACAAAAGAGTATAGATTTGGTTTTGACTAAAGATAGTGATTTTATGCTAGTTGAAGCTGGTCTTCCTAGAGTAAATAAAAGAACACAAGAATCAATAAGAAAAATAAGTTATGCAAAAAGTGGAAGAGAGAGTACTCAAGCTTTAGCAAACTTTGATTTGGTTCCTTTGGAAAAAAATAGTAATACATTTAAACTACTTTTAGATGATAAAGCTATGCCAAATACAAAAGTAACAGTTATATCTCCTAGTAAATGGGAAAAAAGTTTTTATACCAATGATCAAGCAGAGGTAACTATACTTACCCCTTGGAAGGGAACTTATCTAATAGAAGCAAGATATGAAGATCCTACAAAAGGTGAAGTAGATGGTAAGGCTTATACAAAAACTATCAATGTTCTTACATATAGTATAAGTGTTGATCAAGGTATCATTTGGGAAGGAAAATAGAGGTAAGAGATGTATAAAACTTTTTGGTTTTGGTTGCACTGGTTTTTGGGAGCAGTTTTTGGGGTATTGCTTCTTATTGTAGGAGTTAGTGGAGCAATATTATCTTATGAAAAAGAGATAATGAATCTTATAAATAAAGATACATATTATGTAGAAGTTCCACAAAATCAGGAACGACTTGCTCTATCACAGGTGGTAGAACTTTATCAAGAACAACATCTAGAACATAAGATAAATAGTATAAATTTTTCTAGTGATATAAATAGTTCAATCTATCTTAATATATCACAAGATGGTTCTAAAAGGGGTGAAAATATCTATTTAAACCCCTATACTGCTGAGGTTTTACCACAAGTGATAGGAAAAGATTTTTTTATGTTTGTTTTTAGACTTCATAGATGGTTGGCTTTTGAAGGAAGTATGCAAGTTGTTGGTAAACATGCTGTTGCTCTTGCTACGATAGCTGCTATTATACTTACTATTAGCGGTATAGTTGTATATTGGGCTAGGATAAAAAAGGGTGTTTTAAAGAGTTTTACTTTTAGCTTTAGGCAAAAAAATAGAGCATTTTTATCTACTATGCATAGTGCTTTGGGACTATGGGTAGTGCCTTTTTTTCTTTTGATGTGTTTGACGGGACTTTATTGGTCTTATGATTGGTATAGAGGGGCTATGTTTAGTATTTTGGGAGTAGAACAACCAAAAAGAGCCGCACCATCAGTAGCACAAAATCAAAAAATAGTTTTTGATGATATAGAAGCAACTATTGAAATATTTGAAAATAGTGTCGAAAAAGAGTATAAAAATGCTAGTTTAAGAGTAAATCCAAGTAAAAATGGTACCTATACTATGACTTATCTTTTTGCAGACTCCACTCACTATAGAGAAACAAACTCTATGGAGATAGATATACAAAAACAAGAAGTAGTAAAGCAGATGAAATATCAAGATAAAAAACTAAATGAAAAGATAGCAAGTAGTATTTTGCCACTTCATAGTGGGGAGTTTTTTGGTTGGTTTGGTAAAATGGCTTATTTTATCTCATCAGCACTTATGGCACTTTTTGCTATTACTGGGTATATGTTGTATTTTGATAGGTGGAAGAAGAAAAGAGCAAAATAGCCTAAAAGAGTATATAATAGCTATATTAATTTAAAAATATTTAACTAAAAGGGTAGTTGTTTATAGCAACTACCCTTTTTTTATGTATAATAAAAAATAATGATTGATAATCATTCTCAAAATTAAGTATATTTTAAGTATTATTTATATATTATTTCGATAATTATTATTAATTTAACTTATTAGCAAGCAAATTTATATAATAGTAGCCAGCCAAAAGTTTGAAGGAAAAAGGAAAAAATGAATATAAAAAAAATTATTAGTGTAGGTTTGGCTACATCTACACTATTATGTGCATCTGATATCTATTATTTAGATGAAGTTGTTACAGTAGCTACTAAAACTAAAAGTCAGATTTCTGATTTACCAATGCAAGTAAGTGTGATTACAAATGAAGAGATAAACAATAGTGGTGCTTCAAATGTAGGTGAAATATTAAATAGTGAAGGTAGTATATATCTTCAAGTAACAGGCAATAATGGTGCTATGATGAGTGTTAGGGGTATGGCACATAGTGATACACTTTATTTGATAGATGGAAGAAGAGTTAATGGTGAGTTTAGTAAAACCTATGAACTTGATAGGATTCCAGCTTCTATGATAGAAAGAATAGAGATAGTAAAAGGGAGTTCATCTTTGCTTTATGGTAGTGATGCTATGGGTGGAGTTATAAATATTATTACAAAAAAACCAAAAGAGAGTTTTGGCGGTGATATAGTATTAACTCATGGTAAAAATAAAAATGGTACAGATCTATTTGTACATGGTTTAGAAGGTAAAACTTCTTATAGACTTTATGCAAGTTATCTAAAAAGAGATGCTTTGACAAAAAAACAAAATACTGATGTAAAGGTTATGCAAGCTGGTGCTGAAACTTCACCATCTTTACTTGTTGGTGGCGGTAATTGGGCAACATTGAGAGCTAATCTTAATGATTCATATAATGTAAATAGAGATTATCAAGATAATTTGGAGTTAAAAAACATAGGTGCAGGACTTACTCAATATGTTAATGATTATTTTAAAATTGATTTTGATATAAGTTATATGAAAGAGGATAAAAACGGCGAATATATAAGTAATATGTATGAAACAGCATATATTCAAGGTGGAAATACAATAAAATCCAAATATATACCAACCGAACAGTTTGATGATAATAAAAGAATTGTTATTGGTTCTGGATTGACTTATACTCCAAATGATAATTTAGATATTAAATATAATATTTCTTACTCAAAATATGATAAAGATAGAAAAGTTTATACAACATTGTGGAAAGAGTTAGGATATGCTTCAAAAGAGGCTTCTTTATCTAGTATAAATAAAACTACTATCAAACATATAAACAATGACTTGTTAACAACTTATTCTATATCAGAAGATAATAGAGTTTTATTTGGGCTTGACTATAGAATAACAGATGTAAAATCAACAGCATTTAATGTAGCTGATAGAAAATATAAAGGTCTGTTTGCTCAACACGAATATATGCCTTTTGATAAGTTAAATCTAGTTTATGGTGCAAGATATGATAAAGATACCGTAGGAGAGAGTAACACATCAGTGAGTTTTGGAGGTACATATGATATAGCATCTAATACCAAGCTAAAAGCAAACTATTCTCAAGGATTTAGAAATCCTGAAGATAAAGAGTTGTATGTAGATCAGACAAATCCAAATGGCAAAAAAATGCTGGGGACATCTGTTATTGATGTAACAGCAGGTAAAAATACAGCATTGGAGTTAAAACCAGAAACCAGTGAAACAGTTGAGTTTGGATTGATTACAAAAGGTGATATTTGGAGTCTTGATATATCTACATTTAAAACAGAGATAAAAGATAGAATCTCTCAATTTTCAACAGCAACATATAATAGTTTTAAAAATATTTCTAAAAGTGAAATCAAAGGATATGAGGCTGGTTTTACAATCTCTCCTGTAGATGATTTTATAGCAAAAATAACTTATAGTGATATAAAAGCAAAAAATAAAACAGATAATTTAAAGCTTATATACACTCCCAAAAACTTGGCTAGTTTGACTTTGAGCTATTTTCCTATACAAAATCTGGAACTTAGGAGTATAACCAAATATGTAGGTAAACAAATAAATGATATAGATGAAACATTAGGGGGATTTAGTGTAACAAATTTTAAAGTCATATATAGTGATGCATTTAAAGATACTGATCTTTTTGCAGGGATTGATAATTTATTTAGAAAAACTATAGCAGATGATTTGGGAATGATTGAGAAATCAAATTATTATGTAGGCATAAAATATAAATTTTAAGGATAAAGATGAAAAAATTACTATTAAGTACAATATGTGTTGTATGTTTTGGGTTAAGTGCAAATGCAAAAGAAACAGCTGTTTTGGTTGAACAAAAAACACCAAAAATTTATGATTTGATAAAGATTCAAATTCCAAATACATATCTAAAAAGCGGTGAATTAAATGTAACTGATGAGCAAAGAGCAAAGATTATGAAACTTGTAAAACCTTTGATGCATGATGTTTATCAGGCTAAAATGAATGAAGCATATGGTTTGGAAAAAAGAGTTCAAAGGGATATATTACAAGGAAAATCAAAAGAAGATGTTAAAGATATGCTAGATAAAATAGCACAAATAAAAAGAGAGGCTATTGATGTTAAGCTTGAAGTTATAGCACATTTTAAAAGTGTTTTAAACGATGAACAGTGGAATACCTTTTTAAAACTTTCTAAATAAATATAGCTTTATATACTTTTTTGAACTGTTCAAAAAAGTATATAAAAACCTTATAAAGTGAGTTGTTTTTTAGGAGATTTTATAGCTCATAGCTAAAAATGAAAAATCTGCATAAATTTTTTATTGATTACTAAAACATATTATAAATAGATATATATTATAAAATCTACTTTTATATCGTATTTTCTTAAATAGATGCTTTT
>JAAYJJ010000182.1 GCA_012522985.1 Aliarcobacter butzleri | reverse complement strand
TATTTCTTCTTCTGATTTTGCTAAAAGGTTTGGAACATATCTTAGTCAAATCAAAGAAAATAGTGTGGAGAAATTTGCTATTTTAAAAAACAACAAAATAGAAGCTATTATGGTTTCTAAAGTAAAGTTTGAAAAGATGAGTGAAGCTTTAAAAAGAATAGAAAAACAGGAGTTTTTAGAGTCTATTCAATCTGGACTAGATGATGTAAAAAATAAAAAAACGAAGCCTATAGATAGTTTATGGGATGAGTTGTGATTATAGAATATAGTCAAAACTTTTTAAAAGAAGCTAAAAACTTATCGAAAAAATATAAACTATTAAAAAATGATTTAAAAAAAGCAGTAGAAGAGATATCCAAATATAATTTAGGGGTATCTCTTGGCTTTAATCTTTTCAAAAAAAGAGTAGCAAACTCTTCAATACCAATTGGTAAAAGTGGTGGATTTAGAGTGATACTCTATCAACAACTAGAAGATAGAATAGTACTTATTTCTATCTATTCAAAAACTCAAAAAGAGAGTTTGCGTGATGAGGAACTAAAAGAAATCTTAAAAGAGTATATGCAAAATCACAAATAAAAACTCTCATTTTATCTTAAGTTACAGCTTATAAATAGACACATATCTATCAATATATCACAAAATCTACTTTTATATCGTATTTTCTTAAATAGATGCTTTTGCTTAAAGTAAAACTAAGTTTTAATTGTATAGTATTCCGATAATTATTATCAAAAAGGATTAGAAGTGAAAAAATCAATACTAATAAGTGCTATAACAGCAAGTGTTGTTTTTGCAAATGATACTATTGTTTTAGATGAAGTTATAACAATATCAAGTGCAACAAAAAGTGAAAAATCAATAGATGGTGTAAGTGCTAGTGTAGAAGTGATCACCCAAAAAGAGATAGAAAAGATGGGAGCTAGTACTATAAAAGATATATTTAGTAAAACTCCTGGGCTAAATGTCCAATATGGAACGTTTCCAAGTGCAAGTAGTAAATCAAAAGGTTCTATTACTCTAAGAGGTATGGGAGCAAAAGGAACTTTGATATTAATAGATGGCAAAAGAGTAGGTGGAGAGGTAGCAAATCCATATGATCTTGATAGAATTTCAGCAAATATTATAGAAAAAATAGAAGTTGTAAAAGGACCTATGAGTACACTATATGGTGCAGATGCAACAGGTGGTATAATCAATATTATCACCAAAAAACCAAAAAGCGGTGAACCTCAAATAGGTTTTGGGATAAGATATGGGCAAAGTGAAAGAGGATATGATAAAAATAAAAATATCAACTTTGATATAAGAGGCAAAGAAGAAAGATTAGGATATAGTGCATATATAAACTATAATGAAACAACACCATATTCTCAAAGTGAAGTAGCTGATGTTTATGCACAACAAGGAGTTGGTGTTATAGTAAAACCTTCAGCACACGTAAATCCAGCTTTAAGTGGAGCTTTGAAAGATAGTTATATAACAGATGTAACATATAGAGAAAAGAGTGAGGTTTTCTCTTATGGTGGTAGGTTTGAGTATGATATAAATGATGATCTAAGAGCTGGATTTGATATCAATGGTATGAAAGAAGAGCGAGATGGTAGATATATAGGCTACTTCCATCCTACAGCTTATTTAGCAGGTGGAAATCAAATACCAGCATATAATGTACCAGTTGATTCAAAAGATGATAACAAAAGGCTTGATTATGGTGTAGATTTGGAAATAATGGCAAATGAAGATCTTATGATCAAACTTAGAGCCTATCAAAGTAGATACAAAAAAAGAAACACAACTACAGCACTATACTATGCAGATATGGGCTATGGTTCAAAAGAGGCTTCAGCAAACAATGGACTTGATGCAGATGTAAAAATAACTACATATGAAGCTATGGCAAACTATGCACTTAATGATGATCATTTCTTAACAGGTGGTATAGAAAATAGAGAAGAGCAAAGAGATGCAACAGTATTTACCCAAGCAAATACATTGACTAGAAAAAGTGTTGATTATAAAGCCTACTATCTTCAAGATGAGTGGATGATAGATGATGATCTAAACCTAACATTTGGTGCTAGATATGATGATATAAGCAATGCCAAATCAAAAGCAACATATAAAATAGGAGCGGTTAAAAACTATAGCAAAGAGTTTAACCTAAGAGCAAACTATGCTCAAGGATATAAAACTCCAGATATAAGAGAGCTATATATAAACAAACAAACCCCAGCAGGAGTCCAAAGAGGAGCAGATCTAGTAGGGTATGATTTAAAACCAGATTTTACTCAAAGCTATGAACTTGGATTTAGAGGAAGTTTAGACAATCTTTCATATGATTTGGCACTTTTTTATAATGATATAAAAGATATGATAGCAGAAGTTGATAAGGGAGCTTATAGAACATTTGAAAACCTATCAAAAGCCAAAACTTATGGAAGTGAGCTAAGCTT
>JAAYJJ010000181.1 GCA_012522985.1 Aliarcobacter butzleri | reverse complement strand
TTGCTTTGTTATGGCTATCATTTAAGGTCTAGAAAAATAAAAAAAGGATAGATTATGAAAAGATATATAAATTATCTTATTAGACAAATTAAGATATATATTTTAAAAGACAAGTTTCTTTTAGCTGCAAAGCAGTGGTTTAAAGATGATGGAGATAATACTCATAGATTAAATTATAAACTATCAAAAGATTGTATAGTGTTTGATTTGGGTGGGTATAAGGGTGAGTTCACAGAAAAAATTGTAGATAAATTTGATTGTAAAGTCTATGTATTTGAACCTGTTAATAATTTCTATAAGATAATACAAGAAAAGCTTTCAAGCAATGATAAAATAAAAGCTTTTAATTTTGGACTTTCAGATAAAACAGAGGAGATAGAGATTTCACTATCAGATGATGGATCTTCTGTGTATAGAGGAAAAGATGCACAAAAAGAGATAATATCACTAAAATCAATAAAAGATTTTATAAATGAAAATAGTATTAGCCAAATAGACCTTCTAAAAATAAACATAGAGGGGGGGGGAATTTGCAGTATTGCCAGAGTTGTTAAATATGGAAATTATTAAGAATATCAAGAATCTACAAATTCAGTTTCATAATTTTGTGGATAGTGCAGAACAAAAAAGAGAAGCGATTAGAAAGCAGCTCTCTTTGACACACAAGCTAACTTATGATTACTATTTTATATGGGAAAATTGGGAATTAAATGCTAATAGTTAATATAACAGGTGGTCTTGGAAACCAGATGTTTTTATATGCTTATGCTAAAGCACTAGAACAAAAAGGATATAAGACAAAGCTAGATATAAGTGGATTTGAAACCTATAAACTCCATGGTGGATATATGCTTGATAAATATAATATATCTTTATCAGTTGCTAGTAAAAATGAGATATCTAGGTACTATAAAAGAGATTTATTATCAAAACTTTTGAGAAAACTTGGTAAAAAAGATAAAAAAGTTCTTATAGATGATAATTTTGTATTTGATAAAAAATGGTTAGAGATAGAAGATGATAGGTATATCATAGGTTATTTTCAAAGTGAAAAATATATAAAAGATATAAGGGATACTCTTTTGCAAGAGTTTAGTATAAAAGAAGAGATTTCTAGTTTTGCAAAAGAGATAGAAAAAGAGATTTTATCTATACAAAATAGTTGTTCTTTGCATATACGAAGAGGTGATTATCTTTTGCAACAAAATATAAACATTCATGGATTTATAGGACTTGAATACTATAAAAAAGCTATAGAGATGATAACTCAAAAGCATAAAGATATGCAATTTTTTGTATTTTCTGATGATATAGAGTGGTCAAAAGAGAACCTTCGTATTGAAAATGTTACTTATATAGATAGTAAAGAAAAAAGGATCCCACATGAAGATATATATCTTATGAGTCTTTGTAAGCATAATATTATAGCAAATAGTTCTTTTAGTTGGTGGGGTGCATGGCTTAATCAAAATAAAGATAAAATAGTTATAGCTCCTGCTAGGTGGTTTGCTGATGAGAAGTTAGAAAAACACAGTATTGATATAGTTTGTGATGGTTGGGTAAAAATATGATAGATAATCCTACAATATCAGTTGTAATGTCAGTATATAATGGTGGAGAATATCTTACTGAAGCAATTGAAAGTATTTTAAATCAAACTTATAAGGATTTTGAATTTATTATAATAAATGATGGATCCACCGATGGAAGTTTAGAACTTATTAGAGAGTTTGAAAAACAAGATAGTAGAATAGTTTTGATTACTAGAGAAAATAAGGGCTTAATAGCAAGTCTAAATGAAGGAATAGAGAAATCAAAAGGTAAGTATATAGCTAGAATGGATGCTGATGATATAAGTTTACCTAATAGGTTTGAAGTTCAACTAGAATTTATGGAAAAAAACTTAAATATAGGAGTATGTGGGAGTTGGATTGAGGTTTTTGGAGAGGGGTATAAAACCAAAGTAGTAAAAGTAGCACCAAATGATGAAGAGTTGAGGACTATGCTTATATTTACGGTACCTGTTATGCATCCAAGTGTAATGATGAGAAAAGATTTGCTGGATATTTACAATCTAAGATATAATGAAGAGTATCAATCAGCTGAAGATTATAAGATGTGGCTAGATTGTGCCAAGTTTATAAAGTTGGCAAATATAGAGAAAGTTCTTTTGAAGTATAGAATTTTAAATACGGGTATGACAAGAGTGGCTGAAACCACACAAAATGATAAAAGATATGAAGTTATAGGTAGGATTTTTAAAGAGGCTTTGGCAAAAATGGGTGTAGAAAATAGCGAAGAAGAAAATCAGTTTCATTATATATTGATATCACATGAACGAATAGTAAAAACAAATGTAGATATTGAGTATCTAGATAAATATTTAAATAAACTTTTAAATGCAAATAAATCTAGTAAATTATATCAACATAGATATTTAAAATATTTATTGATAAAAAAGTTTTTAGTAGTGGTCTATTTTAAAGTACGAAATAAAGATTTGAGTTTTTTACAAGCCATGTTTTATAAAAAGTTTTGGTTAGGTATTTGGTATGTGATGTGTGGAAAGATTACTATATAGGTTATAATTTTATTCTAGAGGTGGATTGTTTTTATTCAAAAATTGATCAAATCTTAATCCAAATTTTCAAATTTGAGTAATGATATGGTATAATTAAATATGTAGCTAAG
>JAAYJJ010000180.1 GCA_012522985.1 Aliarcobacter butzleri | reverse complement strand
TATTTTATCCCAATGCTCTATAATCTCTTCATCACTTTCAACAGTACCAAACATCATAGTAGCTGTTGATTTCATATCTATTTTATGTGCTTGTCTATGGACTTCAAGCCATTTATCACTATCAAGTTTATTGGGTGCAATAATATCTCTTACTCTATCTACAAGTATCTCCGCACCAGCTCCTGGAATAGAGCTAAGTCCCTTTTTTTGAAGTCTAAGGAGTACTTCTTGATAGCTAAGTTTTGATATTTTAGCAATATAATCTATCTCAATAGCAGAAAATCCATGAATAGTAATAGTTGGATATTTGCTACTTATATGCTCTAATAGCTCTTCATACCACTCTATTTTTAGTTTTGGATGAACTCCCCCTTGAAATAGTATTTGTGTTCCGCCTATAGCAAGAAGTTCATCTATCTTTTGATCTATCTCATCAAAACTAAGTATATAAGCATCATCATCTCTTCCGTGTCTATAAAATGCACAAAATTTACAATCAACCCAACATACATTGGTATAGTTTATATTTCTATCAACAATAAAAGTTGTTGTTTTTTCAGGGTGAAGCTCATTTTTTCTTTTGTATGCCATCTTTGCTAGATCTAGCAAAGGAGCATTTTGTATCAAATCAAGTGCTTCTTCTTTTGTTAATCTTTTCATTTATAATACCTATTTATTTGTTATTTTACTAAAAACCACTTTAAATAATAATCAACTTAAATTAAAATCTTTGTCCAAGTGTAAACTCAAATGATGATGTGTTGTCTCCATCTTCTTTAAGAAGTGGTCTAGAAAATATAAATTGCAATGGTCCAACAGGTGAGTTCCATTCTAAAAATGCACCTGTTCCAGCTTTTTTAACATCTGTTACTTTACCTTGTCCTATCATACCATAATCATAAAATAGACCCCATCTCATTTTAGCTTTTGGAAAAAGTGGAAAAGTCATTTCAAGGTTATTTGCAAGCATCATATCATATGGTTTTGCATTTTTGTTTAGATTATAATCTGGACCAAAAGCATAAGATTCATATCCTCTAACACTTTCAGTTCCCCCTAGATAAAAAGTTTCCCCTCTAGGTAAGAAACCTAAATCATTAATATAGTTTGCTCTTAGTTTATATCTAAAAATAGCATCATAATCAAGCAAATCATCTAAACCATAAAAAAACTTAAATGTATTTTGAAATTTTAGATATTCAGCATCCCCAGCTAAACCAGCATACTCTAAAGATGAATAAGCCTCCATACCTCTTCTAGGTATAAAATAATCATCTGTAGAGTTATAGTTTAAATAAGGAATAATAGATGTAGTACTATAGCTTACATCGTATTCTGGAGTTAGCGAATATCTTTCTTTAGCTGTTTCAACCTTTAGGTTAGTTCCTACTCTTAGGTTTCTTGTTATTCCTCTTCCTATACCCAAAGTTGTACCTGTTTTTTTGATTCTAGAGTCCTCTTTGGAGTTAATAATATCTCTTTCTCTATTGTAAATACTTGCTAAACCACTATATTTACTATCAAATAGTGCTGGATTATAAAGAGATAATAAAAGATCAGATCTTCTTTTTGACCACTCTGTTTCAAATCTTAGCTCTTTACCACTTCCAAATATATTGCTATCACTTATAGAAGCACTTAATAAAAAGCCATCATAACTACCATATCCCCCACCAATTACAAGCATACCTGTTGGAGCTTCTTGTACTTTTACAAGCAAATCCATTTTATCTTGTGCGACCCTAATTTGCTCTATTTCAACATCTTCAAAAAAACCAGATCTTTTAAGTGCATTTAAAGAGTCTTTATAATCAGTTGAGCTATACATATCTTTTGGAGCCAAAAATACATCTCTTCTTATTACTCTATCAAGTGTTCTTGTATTTCCTGATATAAAAACGTCATTTATATATACCTTTTCATTTGGAACAACACTAAAAACAACATCAACACTACCATTTTCACTATTTTTTCTTAAATCATAATCCACATCAGCAAAGGCATAACCATGATCTCCAATAGCTGTTTTTATAAACTCCGCATCAGTTCTTAGTCTTTCTATATTAAATACTTTACCCTTTTTTAATTTAAGATCATCATATAAGCTATCTGGATCTAAAATATCTGGATCTAGATAAATAGTAATAGACTCAACTGTATATTGTTGTCCTTCATCTATAAAAAAATCAAGTTTTCCACTATTTGAGTTAAAATCAACCTTTAAAAAAGGAGATTCAACTTCAGCATCTAAATAACCATGCTTAAAATATAAATCCCTTATTCTAAGCCCTTCATAATCAAGTTGTTCTAAGCTAAGCTTTCCATCGTTTCTACCAAAAAACCATGAAAAACTCTCTTCTTGTTTATTTGCAGTAACGTCTTCAAATAATCCTCTTGTAAGATTAGAAGCTCCTACATAATTTACCTCTTTTAAGATAATATTATCACCTTTATTTACCTCAAACTTAACAGAAACGGAGTATTCATTGATAGGTTCAACCTCAACTTCAACTACAGAGTTTAAATACCCCTCTCTAGTAAGCTCTTCTAAAACAACTTGTTTAGCTTTTTCTATTCGTTTTTTTGAATAGATACTTCCTTTTTGTATCCCCATAGAACTAAAAAGAATTTTTTTATCTTCTGCTCTACTTTTGTATCCAGTAAGTTCCAAGTTGGCTATTGATGGTTTTTCTACAAAAGAGAAAGTAACTACTCCCATCTCTTCAAAAACTAAAATATCATCAAAATATCCCAATTTAAAAAAACTCTCTATAGATTCATCTATTTTTTTGATATCAAGTTCATCACCGATCTTAAAACCTAATGTTTCTAAAGCAATTCTTTCTGAAACTCTAACTAGGTTTTCAAATTTTATCTCTTTTATTTGTGTAGCACTTAAAGAAGATGCTAGTATAAATGGCAACAAAACACCCGCGGTCTTTTTCACTCTTAGCCTTTAGTTCAAATTTTCTATTTTGGTTTATAAAATTTATGGTAGTGAGTTTACCTAAAGTTAGTTTAAAGTATAATTACATAAAATGCTAAAATAAAGAAAAAAGGCAATTAATGACTGTAGGAATTGTTGGCATAGGGCTCATGGGAGGGTCGTTTGCTAAGGCTTTAAGAAAATATAACATTGCAAGTGATATTTTTGCTTATGATCATAATATCAATCATCAAAAAATAGCTTTAGAGTTAAAGTTAGTTGATAAAATATGTACTTTTGATGAGCTTAAAAAATGTGATGTTATCATTTTATCAATACCAGTTGATGGTATTATATCTATATCAAAGGAGCTTATAGATATAGAAGAACATACAACTATTATTGATTTTGGAAGTACAAAAGAGCTTATTGTAGAAAATATACCATCTAAAATAAGAAAAAACTTTGTAGCAGCTCACCCAATGACAGGAACAGAGAAATTTGGTCCATATGCGGCCATAGATGGCTTATATGAAGATAAAATAGTAGTTTTATGTGATACTTTTAATAACTCATCGTTTCATTTACATAAAGCTATTGGTATTTTTAGACAAATAAATATGAAGATTATCCAAATGGATGCAAAAGAGCATGATATCCATGCTTGTTATATGAGTCATCTTCCTCATGCAGTCTCTTATGCCCTAGCTAATACAGTAATGTCATATGAAAATCCAAAAGAGATTATTACTCTTGCTGCTGGTGGGTTTAAAGATATGAGTAGAATTGCAAAGAGTTCTCCAAATATGTGGTGTGATATTTTTCGTCAAAATAGACAAAATATACTAGATTCTTTAGAGATTTATGAAGCAAAGCTCAACTTACTAAAAGAGTATCTAAAAGATGAAGATTATGACTCAATTCATGCTTATATGAGCAAGGCAAATACTTTGCATGATATCTTAAATTAGTTTTTAATTTAAGATTTCTTTGCTATAGCACAAAAAATAGGGTATTTTTCTTTGGCTGTGTAGATATTTTCATAAAAAACAATATTAAAGTTATTCTTTTTGAG
>JAAYJJ010000179.1 GCA_012522985.1 Aliarcobacter butzleri | reverse complement strand
CTATTGATAACAATAATCCAAAATATGAGCTTAATGGTGCTTTAATAGATGTAAAAGAGAATAAAACAAATTTTGTATCAACTGATACTAGAAGACTTAGTGTTAGTTACTTAAATAATAGCTCACCAAAACAAGCTCAACTTATAATTCCTAAAAAAGCTGTTATAGAAATAGGTAAGATATTTACAAACAATGAAATAAAAGTAAACTATGATAATACAAATTTAGTAATAGATAGTGATAATGTTCAATTTTTTACTAAATTGATAAATGGAAAGTTCCCTGATTACCAAAGAATTATACCTTCATCTTTTAAATATAATTTACATATACCTAAAAATGAATTTATAGAATCTATAAAATTAGTAACATCTTTATTTGCAAATATTAAAATCACATTTTCAAATGATAAGATTATATTTGAATCACTTGATTAAGATAGTGAAGCAAAAACACAACTTGATATTGGACTAAGTGTAGAAAATGATTTTTATATAGCAGCAAATAGTAAATATTTATTAGATTTTTTATCTCAAGTAAATCATGAAACATTTAAATTAGGCTTTAACTCATCAAATTTACCTTTTTATTTGGAAGATGATAAGTTTTTTACAATAATTATGCCAATAATTTTAGAAAAATAATAAAGGATAAATATATGGCTTTACAAGAATATGGTGCAAATAATATAAAGGTTCTAAAAGGGCTTGAAGCTGTTAGAAAAAGACCAGGGATGTATATAGGTGACACAAATATCAATGGTTTACATCATATGGTATATGAAGTTGTTGATAACTCTATAGATGAGGCTATGGCTGGATACTGTGATAAAATAGAAGTTACAATAACAAAACAAAATAGTGTTTTAGTAAGAGATAATGGTAGGGGAATACCTACTGATATTCACCCAACAGAAGGAATAAGTGCAGCAACAGTAGTTTTGACTGTACTTCATGCTGGAGGTAAGTTTGATAAAGATACTTATAAAGTCTCTGGTGGACTTCATGGTGTTGGGGTAAGTGTTGTAAATGCACTGTCATCAACACTTAAAATGACTATACATAAAAATGGTAAAATTCATTATCAAGAGTTTGAAAAAGGTATTCCACAAGGTTTATTAGAAATAACTGGTGATACAAAAAAAAGTGGAACTATAATAGAGTTTTTTCCTGATACTACTATATTTGAAACTAATGAATTTGATTTTTCTATTTTATCTAAAAGATTTAAAGAAGTAGCATATCTAAATCCAAAAATTACAATAGAGCTTAAAGATGAAAGAGATGGTAAAAAAGAGATATATCACTTTGAAGGTGGAATTAGTCAATTTGTAAGTGATATAAACAAAGCAAATGCTGTAAGTGATGTAATAAGCTTTAGTGATAAACTTGAAGATGTAGAGATAGATATAGCTTTAATGTATAATGATACATATAGTGAAAATACAAAAAGTTTTGTAAACAATATCAATACAGCCGATGGTGGTACTCATGAGGCTGGATTTAAAGCTGGACTTACAAGAGCTATAGTTAAATATATTGCTGAAAATGCAAATGCAAGAGAAAAAGATACAAAGATAACTGGTGATGATGTAAGAGAAGGACTTATATCAGTTATTAGTGTAAGAGTTCCAGAACCTCAGTTTGAAGGACAAACAAAAGGAAAACTTGGAAGTTCATATGTAAGACCTTTAACTCAAAAACTAACATATGAAGCTTTAATAAAATACTTTGAAGAAAATCCTACAAATGCAAAAGCTGTTATGGAAAAATCACTTTTAGCAGCAAGAGGAAGAGAAGCTGCTAAAAAAGCAAGAGATTTAACAAGAAAAAAAGAGGCTATGACTGTAGGAACACTACCAGGTAAACTAGCAGATTGTCAAAGTAAAGATCCAACTATAAGTGAACTATATTTAGTAGAAGGTGATAGTGCTGGTGGAAGTGCAAAGCAAGGTAGAGACAGAGTATATCAAGCTATTTTACCACTTAAAGGTAAGATTTTAAATGTTGAAAAATCAAGACTTGATAAGATATTAAAATCAGATGAGATAAGAAATGTTATAACAGCACTTGGTTGTGGTATAGGAGATGATTTTAATGAAGAAAAAATAAGATATCATAAGATTATTATTATGACGGATGCTGATGTTGATGGTAGTCATATTCAAACACTTATTTTAACATTTTTCTTTAGATTTTTAAGACCTATTATAGAAAATGGTTATTTATATATTGCTCAACCACCGCTTTATAG
>JAAYJJ010000002.1 GCA_012522985.1 Aliarcobacter butzleri | reverse complement strand
TGATAAGATACCTCTACTTAAAAACGGATCTGGATTTTTAGCCCTAGATAAAAACAACAACGGTATTATAGATGATGGATCTGAGCTTTTTGGACCACAAAGTGATAGAGGTTTTGAAGAGTTAAAAGCATATGATAGTGATAATAACAACTGGATAGATGAAAATGATTATATTTTTAATAATCTTAAAATATGGCAAATCGATGAAGCAGGAAATAATCAAATCATCTCCTTGGCTGAAGCTGGTATAGGAGCTATCTATCTAGCCAATATAACATCAGAATTTAGTTATAAGCAAAGTGTGGATAAGCAAACTGCACAACTTGCCAATAACTCCATATTTCTAAAAGAAAATGGATCTGCTGGTATTATAAGCGAGGTTAAGTTTGTGGTTTAAATTTGGTGGTGTGAAAATCTAATTTTATGGGTTCATGCCATAAAATGGGTGACATTGAAATGTCACTTCCAAACAACTCACAACTCACAACTCACAACTCACAACTCACAACTCACAACTCACAACTCACAACTCACAACTCACTAATAACTAATAACTAAGAAATCATATGTGATACAAACTTTGACATATTGTTTAGTATCTTATCCCCTCTTCTAAATCCAAGTCCACAAGCTTCATAAGCATAAAATACCCCTGCTTGATAATATCTACCTTCACTATCTTTGTTTAGCTCTACATACTCTTGATAAATAGCTTTATGTCCATCATATTCACCACCATTTTCTACATCTATAGAACCATCAGCATTGATTATCTTGATATTGGCTCCCTCTCTTCCAAATGCTCTTTTTTCTACTTGTTTTTTGCCACTTAGTGGTGAAAAAGAGGTTTCAAGTAAAAGAGGATGATTTGGATATAAATCCCAAAGTATTTTCATAAAAGCCTTTGATTGAAATATCAAAGTATATGCTGGATTTAGTACTATTGCTTTTTGGTTTTTGATGATATCAGTTAGAAGTAAGGCTAATTCACCCTCTTCTATAGCTATATTTTCCCATGGGATAAGCTTAAACCAAAACTCAAAAAGTTCATCACCTTTAAATATCCCATCATCACTAAAAGCTACATTTTCCATATACTCAAAGTCTGTATTAAATCCTGCATTTGATGCAATATGTTCAAGTAGCTTAGTAGTGCTTATATCTTCACTAGATGTTGAAATAGAAGAAAAAAGTATCTTCCATCCTAGGTTTTGATAATACTCTTCAAACCTATCTACATCACTTTCTAATGTTATAAGTCTTTTAAAGTTATCACTCAAAGCTTCATATAGATTGTTAAACTGACTTGTTTCATCTAAAGAGTTTTTCTTTAGTAAAGCCCACTGGATAATAGCTGTCTCAAAAAGAGCCGTTGGAGTATCGGCGTTAAACTCTAGTAGTTTAATAGGCTTACCATCAATACCTCCTGCTAGATCAAATCTAGAATAAAGATGCCAATGAACATCATGTTCCCATGACTCTTTAATAAGCTCTACTAGGTTAAAAGGGATATTAAGATCATGAAAAAGATCATTATCTATGACATATTGAGCTGCTTCAACAAACATATCATAAAGCTCATTTGTTGCTTCATAATAAGCATTTGCTTCATCTTCACTTATAACTATTACCTCATCACTTATATATGAACTATCATCACTATCAGTATGCCAACTAAAGCCTATTGATTCTAAGTATTGCTTATCCAAAGGAGCTAATTTTTTGATCTGCATAATCACCCACCCATACTTTGACTAGGTGTTGTACTTTTAGCTGGTGCTGAGGATTGATTGCCTCCAAAAAACCCACTTTTTTTGGCTGCTCCACCTGAAGCACTACTACTTGCTGCTGGTTTGTTAAAAGAACTTGCTGATTTACTATAAGTTTGTGGTGATTTGTATTGTGCTGCTCTTTGATTTTGAAAGTTTTGGTTATTAAAAAGCTTACTTCCTATCCAAGATCCTATCAAAGCTCCTGCTATAGATGATAGCAGCACTCCACCAAGTCCCATACCACCATCAGATAAAAAGGAAGAATCTGGATTGGTTAGTGGTGAAGTTCCTGCATCTATTCTAGCTGCTTCTTCTTGTACAAGTCTATCTATCTCATCTTGGGATAGTATTCTCTCACTTCCATCTGGACTTCTTAGAACTATAGTAGTTTTATTTGCTGGAAACTCATCTACTATCTTATAGCTTCCATCACTACCCTCTTCTATCACTACAAAAGCACCTTGTTCTTGCTGATTTGCTTGTGCTATAGAGTTGTTTTGGTTAGATGTTTGCCTACTTGACGTTTGATTGTTTGAGCCATCTTCACAACCACTAAGCCCTACTACTAAAACTGCTCCTAATCCACCCACTATTGAGTAGTCTGAAATCTTTTTTATATAATTTTTCTTCAATAAACCTTCCTTATTCACAGATTACTAAAAATGTTTTATTATCCCTTTGTACATACACTCTTTTTTTGCCTTTGTTTTTCGATAAAGCTGATTGTAGCTCTTTTATAGTTGTAATAGAGATATCTTCAACTTGTATAATACTATCATTTATCTTAAATCCCTTTTTAGCAGCTTTTGATCCTGCTTCAACTGATACAACTACTACACTTCCATCTACTTCTTGTAAGCTTAGTCCGTTAAAGAACTCCTTGTCCTTATCTTTTGCCTTTGGGTTACTTTCATCTATACTTTTAAGTGTTGCATTTGTTATAAGCTCTTTTTTATCTCTTATAAACTTAATAGAGATATTTGTATTTGGTGGTAACATACCTATTTTATTTCTAAGATCACTAGAATCACTTATATTTTTGGAGTCAATTGCTACTATTAAGTCCCCTCTTTTAAGTCCTGCTTTTGCTGCTGGAGAAGCCTCTTCTACATCCATTACCAAAGCTCCACTTTTGTTTTGATAAAACTCTTTTGTATCATTTGTAAGATCTCCTATACTAACCCCTAGGTATCCTCTTTTGACCACTCCATCTTTTACTAGTGATGAGGCTATAGTTTTTACCATATTTGATGGTATTGCAAATCCTATACCTACATTGCCCCCACTTCTACTAATAATAGCTGTATTGATACCCACTAATGCACCTCTGCTATCTACCAAAGCCCCACCACTATTTCCTGGGTTGATACTTGCATCTGTTTGGATATAGTTTTCATAAGCATTTATACCAAATCCACTTTTGTTTAGTGCTGATACTATACCACTTGTTACAGTCTCACCTACTCCAAAAGGGTTGCCTATAGCAAAGACTATATCTCCTTCTTTGACTTGATTTGAGTTGGCAAACTCTATAAAAGGAAGCTCTTTAGCCTCTATTTTAATAACAGCTACATCACTTTTGGGATCTGTTCCTACAACTACTGCTTTATGCTCTATAGTACTATCTTTTGCAAATGTTACTATAATCTCTTCAGCACCTTCTACTACATGGCTGTTTGTTACTATATATCCATCACTACTTACAACTACCCCACTTCCTAAGGCTCTTTGAACTCTATCTTGAGGTACAAAATCCTCAAATCCTCTAAAAAACTCTTTGAAAAAAGGATCATTAAAAAAGGGCATAGCACCTCTTATATCTGCTTGTTTTATGGTTTTTTGAGTTGAGATATTTACAACTGCTTGTTTTGCATCTTTGATAGAGTCATAATAAGATGCTACTAGATCTTTTGGTGGCATTTGCCTTTGTATGCTACTTGGAGCATCTTTAAAAGTGATTGCTTCAAGACTTATCGCCAAAAATAGTATGATTGCTGATTTTACTAATAGTTTCACTATCTACTCCTTGTTGTTTGAAATATGCTCTTATGATTTTAGGGATTTTGTGGATTCTACAGAGTTCTTTGTATCGCTTGTCCATAATTATATCTGATCTTGGAGCTATCCAGATCAAAGACTCTTCTAGAACAACACAAAAAAGATTTTTAATTATAATTGACTTTTGTTTTAAAATCTCTTTTTTTTGTAAACTACTTAAAAGAATTTCTCTTTTTTTAAGCTCACTATCTATTATCCTAATAGCAAAGTTTTCATCACCCTCATATCTAAAAAGCACAAAATCATCTATTCTAAACTCTTTGATTTTATCCTCATTATAAAGGCTTTTTAGATCCTCTTTTAGATATCTAAAACTATTTTTAATCCCACTAGCAAACTCATCTATCAAAGCATTTGCAAAGTTTTTTCTAAAATAGTTTCTTCTATATTTATTATCAAAATTTGATTCATCTACAAAGTATTTGATATTATTTGTTTTTAGATACTTTTCTAGCTCACTTTTAGAGTATCCTAGAAGTGGACGAACTATCTCATAACCATCTTTTTGGACAATATCAGCAAAACCCAAAAGCTCTTTTAATCCTGCACCTTTGCTTAGTTGCATCAAAAACCACTCTAGTTGATCGTTAAGCTGGTGAGCTATATAGAGTCTTTTATAGCCATATGATCTAATAATCTCTTCAAAAAACTCATACCTAGCATCTCTAGCATTTGCTTCAAAGTTGGAGCTATGTAAACTAACCTCTTTTATATAGATTTTTTTATTGTATTTAAGAGCTAACTCTTTAGCATAAGCAACTTCATCTTTGCTACTAGCTCTTAATCCATAATCAACTATTGCTATATCAAACTCTATATTTTGCTCTTTTAGCATAAAAAAAAGTGCACATGAATCAACCCCTGCTGAAAAAGCTAAAAGATTCACTTAAAAAGCCCCTTAAAAGGATCTATTATAGCTATATTTGATACTATATTTGCCATTTTAGCACTACCTCTTTTGGCACTTTGATCTATAGGCTTAATAGGACTTCCTATACTCATACTTTCATCTCCTCCTATGGATATATTGCCGTAATTTTTGAGTGATTCTTTGGCTTTAAATATCTCCAAAAGTTCATCAAGATCTATTTTATCTAAGTTTGAAGAGATATTAATAATACTTTGCTTATCTATATCTATCTTATATAAAGCCTCTACCATAGAGTTTAGCTTATCATCTCGGCTATCTTTAATAAGCTCCAAGACTCTTTCTTTTGGGCTTGATTTGATATATTCATCAAGTATGGTTTTGATAAGATTTTGTTTAGTTTGGAGTTTGGCTTTTTGGGATTCTTGATCTTTTAGGTAGTTTGAGTATTTTGCCTCTTTTTGAATCTCTAGCTCTTTTGCTTGGATAGCTTGAAACTCTAGGATTTGATCTTTGAAGCTTATAAAAAGTCTATTTAACTCATTTTCAAGTCCACTTAATGTAAAAAACTCCACAAAGTATTGATTTGTTCTTGTTTGTGGTGCATGAGTGCTAATTACTACAGAAATCTCATCTTTTATACTATTTAGTATATAATCTTTGCTAAAAATAGCATATATTCTATAGTACTCTTGATATTTGAATCTAGATCTTTCTACAAACTCATCTACTAGTTTTTTTTGCATAGCATCAAGCTTCAAATCCACAAAATATAAAGTAACTACATACATAAAAGCCTCCTATCCTACAATAGTAGCTGTTAGCTTATCTCCTATAAGATCTGTTATCTTAGCTTGATAGATCTTACCAAAAACTATTTGCTGATCTATATCTTTGTCATTGATATAGATCTCACCATCTATATCTGGAGCCCAAAGAACTCTTTTGGCACTCAAAATATACTCATGCTCATCACTTATACCATCAACAATCACATCTACTACTCTTCCTAGCTCTTTTTTGTAAGATTCTTGTGTAGTTTTACTTACTATTTTACCTAGCTCATCTGCTCTTTTGTCTATAGTTTTGGGATCTACTTTTTGGCTAGATAGTGCGGCACTAGTTCCCTCTTCATCACTATAGCTAAAAACATTGACTCTGTCATATCCAAACTCACTTACAAAGCTCTTTAGCTCTTCAAAATCCTCTTTGCTCTCGCTTGGATGTCCTACTATAAAAGTAGATCTTATTAGAGAATCTGGGGCTTGTTTCATATGCTCTAAAAGTTCTTTGATTTTATCACTTCCTTTGCCTCTTTTCATTACTCTTAACATCTTTTGTGAGATATGTTGCAAAGGCATATCAAAATAGTTATGTACTTTTTTGGATTTGATAATCTTATCTATCAAGCTTATAGTAGTTGTTGATGGATATAGATACAAAATCCTAGCACTTTTGATACCTTCTATACTATCTATAAGATCTATAAGTCTCTCTAATCCGTCATGAATACCAACATCTCTTAAAAAGCTAGAACTATCTTGACTAACAAAACTAAAGTCATAAAAACCTTGACTTACAAGTGCTTTTAGCTCTTTTTCTATAGACTCTAGTGTTCTACTATATAGCTTACCTTTAAAAAGTGGAATAGCACAAAATGCACAGGTTTGGTTGCAACCTTCACTTAGCTTGATATAGGCATGATATGATGAATTTGTTACTACTCTAGAGACTTCATCATTTGCTAAAAAAACTTTATTGCTATATTGGCTTTGCTTTTGTGCTACAAGTTCATCTATAACATCATAATCACCCACACCAGTAAAAATATCAACTTCATCTTTTAGCTCACTCATAAGCTCATCTTTGTACCTTTGGCTAAGACATCCAGCCATAACTAGCAGTGAACTAGGCTTTCTTTTTGAATGTAACTCAAAGATAGTATTTAAGCTCTCCTCTTTGGCACTATCTATAAATCCACAAGTATTTACTATAATAAGATCAGCTTGGCTTACATCATCACTCATCTTATACTCTTGAAGCCTTCCTAACATAACTTCTGAATCTATAAGATTTTTGGTACAACCTAAGCTTACTAAATAGAGTTTTTTTGACATTTTTGCTCTTTTGTTTGAAATATTTTGTATTTTACAATAAGTTTGTTTAAGTAAATATTGATTTAAAGATAGTGAAGGTGGTAAAATACCCCTTCACTATATAACTTCAATTGTAGTTTCTATTTTTAGTTTCACTGAATCATCTTCACTATGTACATAGACCTCAAACTCTCTTATTTCACCTTGTGAGTTTACTTTCTCACTTATAGTTTCAGCTATAGTCCATTTAGCTTTGTCAAAATCAGAAAAGGAGACTTTATCGCCATCATCGCTATCAGCTAAGATATATAGATCTATCTCCTCACTATGTTCTGTCATATCTAGCACATCTTGTAGTGTTAGATTTAAAAGCTGATGAGTTCCTTGGCTTAGATCAAAAGCTTCTATGTTTTTGATAGGGTTTGTAGTACTATCAAGTTTTGAGAAGTCAATATTATTATTGCCTTCTAGTATCAAAGTATCAAATCCCTCTCCACCATCTAGTACTATATCTACACCATCAGCTATACCCGTATCTGTAGTATGAAAATCACTTATAAGTATATCATCCCCAGCTTCACCATAGAGCATATCAGCACCAGCTCCACCTACTAAGATATCATTGCCTTCATCTCCATATAGCTTGTCATCTCCACCTTGACCAAAGATAATATCATCTCCGCCATCTCCATAAAGCTCATCTTTACCACCTCTAGTATCACCTTCTACATTAAATAGTACATAGTGCTCTTTTATAAAGTTGTATTTATCTACTGTTTGTACACCTTTTGCACTATCATTGAAGATAAAATTTGAACCTATAGGTAGCTCTGCTTTAT
>JAAYJJ010000026.1 GCA_012522985.1 Aliarcobacter butzleri | reverse complement strand
TAAAAGAACTACTTATAAAAATAATAGTTAAAAATTAAAGCCAATAAGTCTCTTTTTTTACTTAATCTAGATTTAACATTAGCTAATATATAATATTGTACTGGTAAATTTAAATTTGAAGGAGAGTTTATGATTAGAGGACTTTATACAGCAGCATCTGGTATGATTGCTATGCAAACACAAATAGATGTTACCTCAAATAATATCTCAAACGTTAATACTTTGGGTTTCAAAAAAGATAGAGCTGAGTTTCAAGATCTGATGTATGAATCCCTAAACTACACGGGTGGTGCGACTTCAGATATTAGCAAAAACCCAACTGGTATAGATGTAGGTATGGGTGTTAGAACCTCTGGAATACAAAAAGTTTTTCTACAAGGTAATCTTAAACTTACTTCAAATGAACTAGATATGGCTATAGAGGGTAAAGGATTTTTTCAAATCAATTTACCAAATGGAGAGTTAGCATATACTAGAAATGGGGCTTTTAAGCTTGATGATGAAGGATATATTGTAAATGGTATGGGTTATAGGCTAGAGCCTGAGATAACAGTCCCTGAAAACCTTATAGAGTTATCAATAGCACTAGATGGAACAGTAACCGCAACAGATCCAACCAACGGTGATACTGTTGATCTTGGGCAAATTTTAATAACCACTTTTATAAATCCAGCAGGTCTTATGCCCTATGGGGATACACTTTTTCTAGAAAGTGAAGCATCAGGTCCAGCTATAGAAGGTGAACCAGGGGATGAGGCTTTTGGTACTATAAGACAAGGTATGGTAGAGTCATCAAATGTTGCTTTGGTTAATGAAATGGTTGATCTAATCACCGCTCAAAGAGCTTATGAAGCAAATTCAAAAGCTATTACAACAACTGATGATATGCTTGATATTGTAAATAGATTGAAAAGATAATAGTTGATTATAGTTATGGGATTTAAAGATTTATGGATTTAGAGGAACTAAAAAAACGAAGAGAAGAGAACTTTTTACGATATAAAAAGAAAAAAAGGGAGTATTACATCAAAAAAAAGCTTCAACTACAAGAAGAAGCTACAAAAGAAGAGACTAATAGTCTTGATAAGAAAAAAGACTCTATTGATTATGACAAAGAGTTAAGTGATGTAAATATTGATGACTTTAAACAAAAGTTAAAAGAGATAGCAAAAAAGCAAAAATCCCATATAGATGATAGAAAAGAGATCATAGTAGCCAAAATCAAAGAGTATAGAAAACAAAAAAGAGAGTACTATAGACAAAACAAAGAAGAAAGACTCCAATACGACAAAGAGTATAGAGAAAAAAGGAAAGAGGAACTAAAAGAGTATAGAAAAAGTTATTACCAAAAAAACAAAGAAAAAATTTTGGCAAAACAAAAAGCCAAAAGAGAGTTAGAAAAAAATCAAAACAAAAAGAGTAACGAAAGTGCAAAATAATCAAGAAGAGTTAAATCCATCTAACTTAAATGAAACAGAACAATTAAGTAACGAAAACTTCGTTGATGAAAATAGTGATATTGTACAACAAAATGATATCTCAAATATAGATAACAATCCTCTAAACTCATCTATAGACGAAGAGATAAACCATGAGATACTTCAAACAAAAACAAAACATATAAATAAAATCTTGATCTCTATAATTGCTTTGTTGTTTTCTATTTTGATTATTGGTTTAATACTCTTTTTCTTAGGAGTTTTTGATACCAAAGAAGAAAGCATTGATGTCTCTACTCAAGAAGAGATCGTACAAGAAGAAAATCTTTCCCAAACTATAACAAAAGTCAAAAAACACTATCAATATAATGAAGAAGATATCAATAAAGATAGAATAAATAATAAACTCCAAAATCTCCTATCACATCAAGACAATGAGCAACAAATAGATCAAAAAGAGTCCAATAATGAGCTTTTTTTTGATGATGAGTTGGAAAAACTTATAACAGATGATAAACCCAAAGATATCACCAATAAAGAAGATACAAATGATTTAGATAGTAGCTCTTTAGATGAAATTACATCATCAATTGATGTTATCAAAGATGAACAAACACCAATCCAAGAAACTCAAAAGTTAGATATATTATCATCTAGTGTAGAGTCATCAAACCAACAATCATATATACAAAAAGAGAACCATCAAGAGTTTTTGAAGTTTATTCAAGTTGCTACCTTAAAATACAAACTCTATACTGACTTTTTAAAAGAGATTAAAGCTGTAGATGCGAGGATCTCTATTTGTCAAAATGAAGATGGTAGAATCCAGATCTTTATAGGTCCTTTTTTAGATGATAGTAAAAGAGATTTTGTTATAAAGCAAATCAATAAATCAGTTGTAAATGATGCCTTTGCTATAGAGTTTACTCAAGAAGAGTATTTAAGAAGATGTGGGATAAATGATCCATTTTAGTAGTCGATAGATTTTAGTTAATAGTCGATAGTTTTTTTTTGGGGTGCATACCATCACTTGGTGAGACTGAAGTCTCACTTCCTGAATATCACTTGGAAGTGACATTTTAATGTCACCAACTCTTAACGCTGAACGCTTAGCTCTTAACACTATATTGGTGGAAGTGACACTTCAGTGTCACCTTGTGAGGCTCTTGTGCTTTAGCACTCTCTTTGAGAAAACCTCACTTCCTAAAACACCACTCCTACTTGAAACAAGAACTTAGAGTGTTTATTATGTGAATTTTCACTTTGTATTGCTTG
>JAAYJJ010000178.1 GCA_012522985.1 Aliarcobacter butzleri | reverse complement strand
CTCCATTTTTTCCTAATACTCTTACTGGATGTGCACCCCCGATTTTAGCACCATCTCCCCTTATACCTTCACTTAATTTTCCGTCTCCAACATAATCAAAGTTGTCTTTTACATATTTTCTCATCTGTAATGCTCCATCACTTACTACTGTGATTAAGGCTCCTGTTGCAAAGCCATCTTTAAACTCTCCATCTCTTATTTCTGAGCTTATTCCTTGTATCATTAAACTGTTTCCATTTTAAATTAATTAACCATTTTTATACTTTTTCCATAAAAAATAAATTAATTTAATAAGTAGCAAAAATAGCTATAAAGGTATTAAAATATAAACTATGAGGAAAGTTAAAAACAATATCAAATATCCTTCGTTTTCATTATCTAACCCAAAAATACCACTTATTAGCATTAAAAAGAAACTTATAAATATAGTAATTAAAGGTAACAAATATTTAGGAAATTCTCTAATCATTAAATTATTCCCATACTTTTTTACTATATTCTACTTTTATATTCATTCCACAATTCTTTAACTATTGCTATTAATAACCTGATAATCCAAATTGTAAATTGTAAAAAAACAACTAATATTGCTGATACTATTAAAAAATGGCTAAAGTATCCCATTTCCTCTTTATTTTCAAATAATGTATAATTACCTCCTAAAACCCATCCTGATAGCAGTAAAAATATCCCTATAAAGAAAAAAATGAAATTTGTTATCTTCATTTTATTTTATCCCAAACATCTTTACTGTCCATATTTAAATGGTCTCCAAAAGGTTCATCATAAAAATGTTTATTTGGAACTTCAACTTGAATATCTTCAACTTTATTGCTATTTATTTTTTGGCTTGCAAATTTAAATCTATCAATATTTATACCGTATTCTAATCTTTGTACATCGATACCACCAGCTCTTTGAACAATATCACTTGTATCATATACATTTTTAATTGATGAGTTTTCACTAAACTTACTATAATCTATTGGATAATCCTTTCTTACTGGTGTTCCTAAAAATATTACATTATCTATTTTTTTACCTCCTTATTCCTCTAGTGGTTTATAGTTTTCTGCTCCATGTCCTTGGGAGTGCATATATATTTTTAAGCTTTTTTCTTTTTTCAAGTATCCTTATTTATATAAAGCTTCTTTTTTAATATAAAGGTCTTTTCCTTTACTATCTTTGTAAGTTAAGCACCAACTATTAGAGAAACATTGTTTAATTGGAACTATTACATATTCTTTATAGCTTGGAACATCACTTATCCAGTCGTATATTATAAAATTACCTTTTTCATCTTTTTTATAATAAAACTGACTTGGATCATCTTCCCAATCATCTATTTCCATTATTTTTTTTCCACTAATTATATATTCAGCCCTAGTCATTTCCGAGCTACTCCAGTATTTTTCTGTAGGAAATTTGAGCTTCCCTGTTTTAGGATTATTGACAATAAATTCATTATACATTGGATCATCAATAAAAACTATATGCTCAAGATTGCTTTCATAGTGTTGTTTTTTTCTTTCCATATATTGCTCTTTAGTCTGGTTTTGTCTCCAATATTTATTACTTCTTTTTACTTTATACAAATTACTAGCTGGTATCTCCTCTCCTGTAAATTGTGAAATCCACTTGATGATGTAGTTGTCTCTATATTTTTCAGCCGCTACTCCATAATATTCTGTGCCACCACCAAGATGCTTGCTATTTTTATTATTTGGCTTTCTATACCATCTCTCTAAAGCTATTATAGTTCCTCCAGCTTTTTTAACTAAATCAGGTTCTCTTCTAAAATCTTCATCCATATAAAAACAACCATTCAGAAAGAGTAAACTGGTAATTATAAATATATATCTCATCACTTATCTCCTTGCTCTTTGGCTTTTCTTGAAGCACCATAATTTTCTGTTCCATGTCCTGATTCATTCCAAGTTTTAGGTTTAAATATGTTTAATGGATAAGACACATAGTCTCCATCATTTTTTTCTATATCCTTCTTGTTTTTTATATCAAATATTTCTTTAAGCTTTTTATCTGAAATCATCGGAGCACCATAGCTATGATAGTTTGCATTTGGGTTTGGATTATATTTTGCAATCTCATGTCCTTGAGAATGCAAGTATATATCTGTCCATCTATCTTCATTTTGTGTTTTATCTATCTGCTTACTAATTCCCGTTCTCCACCAACTATATTTATCTACTATTACTTCTATCAAGTCAGGTAAAAATCCTCTTGATGGATTATATGCATATTGAAACGAAACATTCTCTATTAGATTTCTTCCACCTTGAAGGGCATCTTCTTCTGAGTTTAGCATTCCATTTATATATAGTTTTTCACTCTTCTCATCACCTCTAACTGCATATAAGCTATCATAAATACCAAAGTAGCCTGGAGTATTTGCTAATAATCCTCCTTTGTTTTTATCTGTAGGCACAAGCCCTAAAGTTACATCTCCATACAGATCCCATATGCTTCCTAGTGCTGACTCTATCTGATTACTGTTAGAGGCTTTTGGGATGTTCTCATCTATCTCTTTTTTGATATTATAGTCTAAATCCTTCACATCTTGTCCCCACTTATCTACTGTATCATTTGGCTTTAGTGCTTTATTTATTGAGGTGTTACTGATATCTAGGGGCATCTTTTGGAAAGTCCTCATCACTAGCTACAAAGCTATCTAAACTTCTTTGGCTTCTTTTTAACATATCTTCAAATGAGTAGTGAACTAAAAGTTCTGGATCATCCGCATTTGGTTTATCTATATCTACAGAAATAGTTATCTCGTAAGCTTTAAGTTTTCCTGTTTTTGAGTAGCTATATAGTTTATATATTTTTGAGTATTTATCTATATCTCTATATTTTGTTTTAGTAACTAGCTCTATGGCTGGGTATTTGTTTACATTTCCATACCTTGCAGAGACTATTCCTCTTTTTTCCCAATATTTATTATTTAAATATCTAGCCTCCAAATACCCTTTGTCTTCTTTTTTCATAGCTTCT
>JAAYJJ010000177.1 GCA_012522985.1 Aliarcobacter butzleri | reverse complement strand
CTTGATGGATGTTCACATTTGGGACTTGTTTTACCACTTATTATTACTTATTTTGCTTCAAGTGCTGTTGAAAAAGTGATATTTCTTAGTTTTAAAGAAAAAGCAAAACAAAGACTTAAATCTTTTGAAACTCTTAAAGTAGTAGCAATTACAGCATCTTTTGGTAAAACATCTATTAAAAACTATCTTTTTCAAGTGATTAGTAAAAAATATAATACATATATGACACCAAGAAGTGTCAATACAATAGCAGGAATCTTAAAAGATGTAAATAGTGATTTACCACAAGATACTCAGATCTATATAGCTGAAGCTGGAGCTAGAGCAAAAGGAGATATAGAAGAAATAACTAAATTCTTAGAACCTCAAATAGCTGTTATTGGTAGTGTTGGAGAGCAACATATTGAGTATTTTAAAACTTTAGATAATATTATCTATACAAAAATGGAGATTTTAAGTTCACCTAGGTTAGAGTATGGTTTTGTGCATGAAAGTGTACCAATTCTTAAGTATCCAAAAATCAAAAAATTTCCTGATAGCTTAAAAATAATTAAAAATAATCTTGAGGGTATTTGGTTTGATTTGGAAGTTGATGGTAAAGTAGAGCATTTTTATGCACCTATTTTAGGTAGCTTTAATGCTATCAATCTAACAGCAGTGATATTGGTAGCTCATCAATTAGGTATGAGTATAGATGAGATTAAGTTTGCTCTTTCAGAACTTAAGCCTGTTGCACATAGATTGGAGTTTATAAAAGCTGGAGGAAAGCTTATATTAGATGACTCTTTTAATGGTAACTTAGAAGGAATGTTAGAAGGTATCAATCTTGCTTCTATGTATAATGGTAGAAAAGTGATAGTAACTCCAGGAATAGTTGAATCTACTGAAGTTGCTAATATCACATTGGCAAAGGCTATAAATAGGGTATTTGACTTGGTAATAATTACGGGTGATTTAAATAAAAAGATTTTTGAAAAAGAGCTAAAAAATAAAGATCTAATTTTCCTAAAAAACAAAAAAGAGTTAGAAAATGTATTGGCTCAAGAGACGAAACTTGGAGATTTGATATTGTTTGCAAATGATGCACCCAATTTTATATAAACGATATTAAAAAAACTTATAAAAGATTATCAATAAAAAGTTTAAGATATAATTAAAGATTATTATACTAAGCTTACATTATCATTATTTTTGGAGGCATACAATGACTAGATTGAGAAACATATTATTAGCAGGGATTTTAACTTGCGGACTTAGTGCAAGTGCTGCTGAGCTTTTGATAGATCAGGCTCATAGTGAAGTTGCTTTTAGTGTTAAGCATATGATGATTTCCAATGTAAAAGGAAAATTTAAAGAGTTTGATGGAGATATAGATTTTGATATTGCTTCAAAAACATTTAAATCATTTGATGCAACTGTTAATGCAAAAACAATAGATACTGGTATAAAAGATAGAGACGATCATCTAAGAAGTGCTGATTTTTTCGATGTTCCTAACCATCCAGAGCTAAGATTTGTTATGAAAGAGTATAAAAAACTATCTGATAGTAACGGTATTTTAGTAGGAGATCTTACTATGAGAGGTGTAACAAAGGCAGTTGAGCTTAATACTACAATCAACGGAGTAATAAAAGATTTTACAGGAAAAACAAAAGTTGGATTTAGTATAGATGGTAAAGTCAATAGAAAAGATTTTGGGCTTAATTGGAACAAAATGATAGAGCTTGGTGGTGTAGCAGTTGGAGATGATGTTCTTATCCAAGTAGAAATAGAAGCTACTGTTATAGAGGACTAAGATTGCAAAGAGTATATGCTCCATGGAGATATGATTATGTGGCAAAAGATCAAAATAATGGTTGTGTTTTTTGCCATATAAGTAAAAGTAAAGATGATGAAGAGTTAGGAGTATTATATAAAGATGAGTATTGTTTTGTAGTAATGAATCGCTACCCTTACTCCCCAGGGCATTTTATGATAATTCCTCATTTTCATACAAATAATCTTGAGGATTTAGATCCTTTGATATGGAGTCATATCTCTTTATTAGCTCAAAAAGGTGTTACTATGCTTAAAAATGAGCTAAACGCAAAAGGTGTAAATCTTGGTATGAATCTAGGTGGAGTTGGTGGTGCTGGTATAGAGGAGCATATTCATCTTCATTTGGTTCCTAGATGGTATGGTGATACAAATTTTATTACTACTATAGGAGAGACTAGGGTTTATAGTGTAGATTTTGAAGAGATTTATAAAAGGCTTAAAAAGGTATCATTAAACTATTTTGCTTAAACTACCTAGAAAAGGCTATACCTATAGTAGCTCTTTTTATATTTTCTTTGTACTCTGTTAAGCCATCTCCATAGCCACTTGATAAGCTTACATATCCAAAATATTTACTAAATCTAGAGTTATTATCAAGTGGATATGTCCAAGTTAGTTCCATAAATCCTTTGTTTGATTTTCTAAGATTATTTCTTACATTAAGTGTGAAGATATTTTTTTTGTATGGATAGATAAAACTAAGTTCGCCATGTCCATAGTATTTTAAAATATCTGGATTATCATCTCCATAAGGATCATACTCATCTTGTTTGGATTTTTCAGGTATTCTATACCAAATAGTTGGTTGAATAAAAAGATCTGCAAATCTATAAGTACCTTGTAGATATACTCTATTCCAAGATCTTGATAGCTCTCCTTTTTCTCCATTTGAGCTATGAATAAATCCAATCTTAGCTGCTTTTAAAGTAGAGTTTGAGTTTTTATTTAAAAATAGGGCAAATATTTCAGGATTGTAGTTGTTTTCTCTAAAAGGACTTGATTTTTCATATATTTGCCACCAAGATGTTTGCGTATAAGCTAGTTCTATAGATTCATTAAATCCTAAAATATTATAAGCTATTGGCTTTCTAATACTTATTTGAAATTTAGTTTCAATTTTTTTTCTATCTTCTTCTTTTTTATTTGTATATGAAATAGGGGCAAAATAGTTTGTTTTATAAGCATATAAATCAAACTCCGAACTGATTATTTGCTCAACTGTTGAGGCTGTTTCCATATCATCAAAGCTAATTTGATTTTTGAAAAAAGAGCTTCTTTCATGATTGTGATGTTCAACTTGCTCTATGGGATTTTTTTGTAATGCAAGTTCTTTGTATATAAGCATAGCTTCTTTATAGTTGCCTTTTTTTTCTAGAAGTTGAGCTTTTTCAAATAGTTCTATATTTTCATCTGCTTGAAGTACTAAACATAAAAATATAAAGCATATTACTTTTTTCATACTTAGCCTATAAGTCTTAGTGCTTCTTTTATAGAGTTGATATAGCTTGTTAAGTTTATATTAGGATTCTTTTTATATGCTATATCAAAAGCAGTACCATGATCAACTGAAGTTCTTATAATTGGTAAATTTAAACTTGCATTAATACTTTCATCAAAATAAAGAGCCTTTAGTGGAGCTAAACCTTGATCATGATACATTGCAACAAAATGTGTAAAGTTCTTTCTATTATGTGGTGTAAAAGCAATATCTGGAACTATTGGACCAAAAAAACATTTTTTATCTAAACTTTTGTTTGCTTTTTTGATAGCTTTTATTATCTTTTTTTCTTCATTACCCAAAACTCCACCATCTCCTGCATGAGGATTGAGTGCTAAAACAGCTATTTTTTCTATATTTACACTTTTGTGAAAATTTAATAAAAATCTACTAAGATCTTTGGTTTTTATCTTTGAACTAACATCTTTTAGTGGGATATGTTCTGTAAATAATGCAACAAAAAGCTCCTTACAACCTAACATCATAATAGCCTCTTTTTTAAATATATCTCTTAGTACTTCTGTATGTCCATGGTATTTAATACCCGCTTTTGCCCAAGATAGTTTGTTGATTGGAAGTGTGACAATAGCATCAACTTCTTTATTTTTGGCTAAATTTATAGCATCTAAAAAAGAATTATATGAGTAAAGTCCACTTTTTTTGCATATCTTTGATGGCTTTATAATAAAATCACCTTTTGTATTGTAAAGTATAAAATTATTAGGTTTTTTATTCTCTAAAAGTTTTAAACCTTGATTTAGTAGTGTTTCATTGATACAATAGATAGGATGGCATAGTTTGGATATCTCTTTATGGGCTTGTATAGCTATTTCTAAACCAATACCATTTAAATCACCTATACTTATAGCTATTTTTTTCATTTGTTATTACTTATTAGTTGTTTCATATCTATAATAGCTTGATAAAGTCCTACAAATACACTTCTAGCTACAATACTTTGTCCAATATTAAGCTCTTCTATCTCTTTTATGTGAAGTATATCTTTTGTATTTTGATAATTAAGTCCATGCCCAGCAGCTACTTTTAGCCCTAGTTTATTTGCTTCAAATGAAGAGTTTTCTATATCTTTTATAGATTTTTCTAACATCTGTTTTAGTTCTTTTGTTGAAAGTTCTAGCTCTTTGATACTATGATGGGTTCTTTTTAGATTAGAATAGAGCATTGCATAGATATTTGCAAAGCTTCCTGTATGGAACTCAACCCAGTTGCTATTTAACATTTTTGAGTAATTTACAGCCTCTATACTTGGATCTATAAAAAGTGATATTTCTATATCATTTGCTTGTAGTTTATCTATAGCTTTTTTTATTTTTTCATAATTATTAGTTAAGCTAAGTCCACCTTCAGTGGTAACTTCTTGCCTATTTTCAGGTACAAGAGTAACTCTATAAGGCTTCATATCACAAACAATATCTATAATTTCACTATTTATAGAGCACTCCAAGTTTACAGGCAAAGGTGAAGTGTTGATAATGTTTTGTGCATCCATATCATGAATATGTCTTCTATCTTCTCTTAAGTGGATAGTTATTTGTTCTGCTCCAGCTAGTTTGCAAATACCAAGAGCATCTAGTGGATTTGGATCATTTATTTTTCTTGCTTCTCTTAAAACTGCGATATGATCTATGTTTACACCTAATTTCATTATAATCCTTGTAATATTATATTCCATAAATAATCAATTTCATCATCACTTAGATTTATAGCTGATTTTTGGTTAAAAAGCTCTTCTATAGTTTGTGAATTAAAAACTTTTGAGTAACTACATCTTGAATGTGTTGGTAAAAATCCTCTCACTAAAGATAAATTTTCTTCTATAGGCTCTTCACATAAAAGACAAGTTTGCTCTTTATGTAGTCTTCCTTCATATTCAAGTAGGTTTGTATATGCCTCTAGTAACGCTCTTTTGGTGTTTTGTTTTGATATTTTGGTAAGTAGATTATTTAATAAATTAAAATAAAACTCATCTAAAGAACCAATCTCTTTTAAATGAGGATAGAAAAGTTTGATAAATCTTTGCCAATTATACATCTTTTCAAAATCACCCATCCAACTAAAACCTAATTGTAATACATCTTTTAACCTATGAAGTCCACCTTTTAAGTTTGTATCAATTTCAAAGTCTATCATATAACCAATATTTAAAGTAGAGTGTCTAGCTCCATAAAAACGGTATAGATTATAGACTCCATCTTTTGATAATATTGAGACAATTAAATCTTCATCTTTTACTTTTTTGATATCGATAATAAAACCTTGCATAAAGAGTATTGTATCAAAAAAGCCCTTAAGCTAAAAGTTATGAATATTTTAGTAGTATATTCTTCAAATTTAAATAAATCCATAATAAAAGAAGTTTTTATGAAATATAAAAAGAGTTTTTATCAAATCAAATCAAATGAGACTATTTTTGACTCTTTAAAAGAGGAGATTGATGTAATAGGATATTATAATCTTCCTTTGCAAGATACAAGTAAATATAAAGAGTTTGCTAAAAATGTAAAACAAAAAGATATTGCTGTTATTGGCATAGGAGGGAGTACTCTTGGAACTTTTGCTATATATCAGTTTTTACTAAGAAGAAAAGAGTATGATAAAAAGTTGCATTTTTTTGAATCTACTGATCCTACAGATATTAAACTTAGTCTCCAAAGAATAGATCTAAATAATACTATGTTTATAGTTATAAGTAAATCAGGCAATACTATAGAAACTATTAGTATTTTTAAATATTTTTCATCTTTAGTAAATATGAGTAGTGAAAATTGTGTAATTATAAGTGAAAATGACTCAAAATTAACAACTTTTGCCAAAAAACACAATATGAAAACATTTGAAATACCTAAAAATGTAGGTGGAAGGTTCTCTGTTTTTAGTGCTGTTGGATTGCTACCACTTGCTATTATAGGAGTAGATATAGATAATATGCTACTAGGTGCAGCTAAAATAAGAAATAACTTTTTCTCGCAAGGAAGTTTTTATGATGCTATTATGGAAAAAGCAAGGTTTATGGTAGAAAATAAAAATAGATTTAATATTAATGTTGTTTTTAGTTACTCCACATCTTTAGAGGGCTTTAATAAGTGGTATATTCAGCTTTGGGGAGAGAGTTTGGGTAAGTTTAATATCAATGGTACAAGACAAGGTTTAACTCCTATTGGACTTATTGGACCTGTAGATCAACACTCATTTTTACAGCTTATTGCCGAAGGAAAAAGAGATAAAACTATAACCTTTATAAAGGTTGAAGATTTTGAAGATGATACTACAATACCTCTTAATACTATGGATGGTTTTGATGACTTAACTTATGTTGATGGTTTAAAATTTGCAAAACTTATAGATGAACAAGCCAATGCAACAATAGAGTCTGTATCAAATCTAAAAGATATCCCTTAAGATGTAATAACTATAAATAGGGTTGATGAGTATAATATAGCAAAATTGATGTTTACTTTTCAACTTCTTACATCAGTAGTAGGTAAGTTTGTTCAAATCAATACATATGATCAACCCGGTGTAGAAGCTGGAAAGATAATCTTAAAAAATAAGTTAAGTTATGCAAAAGATTAAACAAGCAATAATAGAGGCAAATATAGAGGTTTATAGATATATAAAAGAGTCTTTAACTATTGATGATTTTGATTTTACGGGAGTTAGGGGTGCTGGAGGAGATTGTAGTAGTGTTATAGATCTCAAAGCTGAAGAGATTTTTATAAAGCACCTTTTAAAGTTTGCTGATATAAATACAGAAGAGAGAGGTTTTGTAAACTCCTCTTCTTTAGATAAAGAGGGTCTGTTTATAATAGATCCTATAGATGGAAGTGATAATTTTTAGTCAAATCATCCATATTATGGATCATGTGTTGCGTATGTAGTAAAAAATAATATTAAATTAGCAGTTATTACAAATTTTAATAATGCAAACTGTATGATATTTGATGGTTTAAAT
>JAAYJJ010000001.1 GCA_012522985.1 Aliarcobacter butzleri | reverse complement strand
TTTAATAGCTCATAGATGCCATCATAAAGTTTTAGATTTTGAGTACATATTTCATAATAATACTCTTCAAAAAGATCTCTTTGTTTTTTTGTATATACTGGGGAGTTATAAAAAAACTCTGAACTTTTAATATAAGGATCATTTATCTTTTCTAGAAGCATATTTTTTGATATAGCCTCTAATCCTAAGTGAGATCTTACATAGTTGATTGTTTTTGTTATAGAATCTGAACTATCAAGCAATGTTCCATCCATATCAAAGATTATAAGATTTTTCATTTAGATTTAAATAAAGCTGAGCCTACTCTTATAAGGTTGCTTCCAAGCTCGATTGCTATTTCAAAATCCCCACTCATCCCCATAGAACAGATATAAGCACCTTTTTCTTGTAGGGCATTATATATCTTTTGTGTACTTATAAAGCTTTGTTTAATAAGCTCTTTATCTTCTACATATGCTCCTATACTCATAACACCACAAAGATTTATATTTGAAAAATTATTTTTTATATAGATGTATGTCTCAATAGCATCTTCAGGCATTACTCCAGCTTTTGATTCTTCTTTTGCACTATTGATTTGAAGTAAGCAATTCATAGTTTTATTTTTAACTTTTAGACGTTTGTCTAGTTCATTGGCTAACTCTATACTATCTAAAGAGTGCATTAATACAGGATTTAGATCAATAAGTTGATTGATTTTATTGCTTTGTAATCTCCCAACAAAGTGCCAACTTATAGGTAAATCATCTAAAAGAGTTGATTTTTCTTTTAGATCTTGTACTTTATTCTCTCCAAAGGCTCTTTGCCCACAATGATAAAGAGTTCTTATATCATCAGCACTATTATATTTACTAATAGCTACAACTTGTACTATATGATGTGCATCTTGTTTTAGCCTTGCCGATTCAACTTTTGTTATAACTTCATCTATATTTTGTATAGCTTGTTCTTTTGTTATCATTATCCCCACCATCCATTTAAAACTCTATTTATATCGTTATATAATCCCAATCCCATTAAAAAAGCCAAAATAACCCATCCACCTATAGTAAGATTTAATAATACTTTTTCATTTGGTTTTCTTTTTGTTATCATCTCATATATATTAAAGATTATATGCCCACCATCTAAAGCTGGTATTGGAAGAAGATTTAAAACTCCAAGATTTACAGAAATAATAGCCATTATACTAAAAAGTGCTACTATTCCTACCTCACTAGCATCAGATACTACCTTACCTATGCTAACAACCCCACCAATTTCACTACTTGGAATAATACCTTGAAATAGTTTTTGGATTCCTAAAAATATCATTTTACTTGATTCTAAGGTTTTATTATATGCAAACGATATAGAATCAAAAAATGAGTATTTAACTGTTATTATCTTTGGTGCAGGAGATATACCTATCATTTTTTGGTGGATTTTTTCTCCAAACATATTTTGTGATTGCATTATTTTTGGATTGAGTATAATATTTTTATGTTTATTTCCTCTTTGTACAACTACTTGTAAAGATCCATTTGAGGATTTGATGATTTTTCCAATCTCATCCCAAGCTTTGATAGCTATACCATTTATTTGTACTATCTCATCTCCTATCTCAAAACCAGCCTTAGCTGCGGGTGAGTTTTCTATTATATTACCAATTGTTGGAGCTATAGTATTGCTTCCAATCATAGCAATAAAGAAGTAAAGTACTCCAGCTAGTAAAAAGTTAGCAAATGGTCCAGCAAATAAGATAATAATCCTTTGCCATGGCTTTTTTTGGTTGTAGCTATCATCTCCACTTTCTTGAGTAGTTGGCTGCATATCGTTTTGCCCTTTCATTTGGACATAACCACCAAGAGGTATCATAGCTACTTGCCATTGTGTACCTTTGTAATATTTGGAGTAGATAGGTTTTCCAAATCCTATGGAAAACCTATCTACTTTGACACCAAAATATTTAGCAGCCAAAAAATGTCCAAGTTCATGAACAAAGATTAAAATAGATAAAACAATAATAAACGTAATCAAGCCCATTATTCACCTTTTTTTATATTGTATATATTGTAGTTTATAAAAGTTTAAACTATAGATAAAGTATTTAAGAAATTTAATTTTTAAAATAATCTTTAATATATTCATATCCGCTATATAAAGTTATAGCAACAGCTAACCAAAGTAGAGTTTGAGCAAAGGGCCAATCCATAATCAAAAACCCTATAGCAATCATTTGTATAACTGTTTTGCTTTTGCCCCAAATAGATGCAGCTATATTTTTGCCTTCACTTACAGCTACTACCCTAAGTCCTGTTATAAAAAACTCTCTTGTTAGGATAATAAATATAGCCCATACATCAGCTCTATCTATCACCATAAGCCCTAAAAAACCAGCAAGCATAAGCATTTTATCTGCTAGTGGATCTAATATAGATCCTAATTTTGTGATTTGATTCCAACTTCTTGCTATATATCCATCAAAAAAATCAGTTACACTAGCAAGAACAAAAAGCAAACCAGCAAAATAATCAAGCCAACTTATATGCCAACCTTGAAATATTATACTATCTCTACCAACTAAAAACCATAGCATTAATGGAGCTAGAGCTATTCTTAGAAGTGCTAAACTATTTGGTAAGTTCATATTAATAATGTGTCTCCATTGAATTTTCTTCATCTATTATATTGTCATGAAATACAACAACTTTATTTCTTCCACTCTCTTTTGCTTCATATAGAGCTAAATCTGCATATTTAATACATTTCCAAAATGTATCACCATGCTCTGGAAATACAGAACAACCAATACTTACAGTTTTACTAAAGTAGCCATTCCCAGCTTTTATTTTTTTAGATGAAAATGCTATTCTTATTTTTTCTGCAATCTCTTTTATATGTGATGAGTCGCAATTATACAATAATACTATAAATTCTTCCCCACCAAATCTAACAACAATATCTGATTCTCTAGTGTTTTCTAATAGCGTTTGAGCTATAACTTTTATAGCCTCATCTCCAATATCATGTCCATAGGTATCATTGATCATTTTAAAATAATCAATATCAACCATCAAAATACCATAAGGTGTAGATGTTCTTTTGGATTGATGAACTATCATATCTATAGACTCTTCTAAATATTTTCTATTAAAAAGCCCAGTCAAAGGATCAGTTCTAGCAGATTTTTCTAGTTGTTGCATAAGTTTTTTACCAACAATCTCTGGTTTTGCTGCATCTATATAATCAAATATTAAAGGTAGTTTATTTCTAGCCTCTCTTAACTCTTTTGGAGTATCTGTAACTATTGATATGACTATATCAAGATCATTTGAAATAGAAAAAGGTACACATAAATAACATTTGGAATCTTTATCTGTAAATTTTGAACAAAGTTTTTTAAATTGGCAAGAATCAACTAAAGAGTTGGTTCTATCAGCTCTACAGTTACCATCAGGTGAACAATGAGGATCTTTTTCTATATGTACCTCTTTGGTAGTATGTGTGATATTATCTGCTTCAATAATAACAAAATCACTTAAACCAACTTTATCTCTTAATACTTCTGCTAATCTTTCATAAACTGTATCTATATTTTCATCATGTTCTATGGTTTTTCTAAAATTATAGATATCAGATAACCTACTAACAGCTTTATTTACCTCTACCAAAGGATCACTTGCACAGTTATAATCATCTTCTTGTTTTGTTATAAAGACTTTGATTTTATTTTCTATATCTTCAAGAGTTATCTGTATTTTTTCCAAAAGTACATTGATCCAATTGGCTACTTCTTTGCTCTCTTTTTGTGTTTCAATTGTAACTCTATGAGAATAATCACCAGCTTTAGCATAGCTCATAACCTCTTTGATAGAGTCAAATACATTGATATATGGACCAATCAATCTAGATACAAAAACTAAAATCATAACCATAAGGATAAATAAAATTAAAATAGCATATATTATAGAAGTAACAACATATACTTTAAGATCATCGACATTTACCTCCATAGAGATAACTCCCAAAGTATCTCCATTTTTTGCATTGTGACAATTAAGACAATTTATAGGACCACTACATGTTGCTATATAAGGAACAGTAACCCTTAGGCTGCTTGCACCAAATAAAGCCACATCAAGATGGTTTTTGGCTCGTCCACTTTTTAAAACAGCTTTATCAAAATCATCTT
>JAAYJJ010000176.1 GCA_012522985.1 Aliarcobacter butzleri | reverse complement strand
GCATAAGCAAGAGAAAGTAAATAAAATCTACGACCCTGCTGCTGGTTCGGGTTCACTACTTCTACAAGCAAAGAAACAATTTGATGACCATATTGTAGAAGATGGATTTTTTGGTCAAGAGATAAATCACTCTACTTACAACCTTGCTCGTATGAACATGTTTTTACATAATATCAAATTTGATAAATTTAACATATCACTTGGTAATACTCTCATAGACCCACATTTTGGAGATGACAAGACTTTTGATGCTATTGTTTCAAACCCTCCATATTCAGTAAACTGGATAGGAAGTGATGACCCGACACTTATCAATGACGATAGATTTGCTCCTGCTGGAGTACTTGCACCAAAATCAAAAGCAGATTTTGCATTTGTTCTTCATTGCTTAAGTTATTTATCTCCAAAAGGAAGAGCTGCTATAGTTTGTTTTCCTGGTATTTTTTATAGAGGTGGGGCAGAAGCTAAGATTAGAAAATATTTAGTTGATGGAAACTATGTAGAAACGGTTATCTCTTTAGCACCAAATCTATTTTTTGGAACTTCAATCGCTGTTAATATCTTAGTTCTTTCAAAACATAAAACAGATAATAAAACACAATTTATCGATGCAAGTGAACTTTATAAAAAACAAACAAATAACAACATATTAACTTACGAGGGTGCAAACAATCATATAGAACAAATTATGAAAGTGTTCGATAGCAAAGAGAATATTGAACATTTTGCTAAGTGTGTGGACAATGATGTAATAGCTAAAAATGATTATAACTTATCTGTTAGCTCTTATGTAGAAGCCAAAGATACAAGAGAAATAATAGATATAAATAAGCTCAACAGTGAACTTAAAACTACAGTATCAAAGATTGATAACCTTAGAAGTGAAATAGATAAAATCGTAGCGGAGATAGAAGCGTGAGTGAAAAAATCTCTATAAAAGAACTGCTTAAAGGTGTAGAGGTTGAGTGGATAACTCTAGGTAATGAAGACTTTGTTGAAGTAGCTAATAGTGGAAGAAAACCTGTAAAAGCATCGTTAAGGGTTTCTGGTGAAAATCCATATTATGGTGCTAACAATATTCAAGATTATGTTCGTGGATATACTCATGATGGTATTTATGTTTTAATTGCTGAAGATGGTTCGGCAAGTCTTGAAAATTATTCCATTCAATATACAAAAGGTAAATTTTGGGCTAACAATCATGTGCATGTAATACGAGGAAAAGAAAAATTAAATACACGATTTTTATATCATTATTTAAGTATCGTTAATTTTATGCCATATTTAACTGGTGGCGGTAGAGCGAAATTAACAAAGGGAAGAATGCTTGAAATATCTATTCCAATCCCACCTCTAAACATCCAAAATGAAATTGTACGAATTTTGGACAATTTCACAGAGCTCACAGCAGAGCTCACAGCAGAGCTTACAGCACGAAAAAAACAATATAGTTATTATAGAGATAAATTATTGACTTTTGAAGATGGAGAAGTTGAGTTTAAGACTTTGGGGAAATTAGCTGAAAATCTTGATTCAAAAAGAAAACCTATTACTAGTGGATTAAGAGATGCTGGAGAAATTCCATATTATGGTGCTTCAGGGATTGTTGATTATGTAAAAGATTATATCTTTGATGGTGATTTTCTTCTTGTTTCAGAAGATGGAGCAAATTTATTAGCAAGAAATACTCCAATTGCATTTAGTATTAGTGGAAAAAGTTGGGTTAATAATCATGCCCATGTACTAAAATTCGATACCTATGCAGAACGAAGATTTGTTGAAATATATTTAAATAGTATTGATTTAACACCATATATTTCAGGTGCTGCCCAACCAAAATTAAATCAACAAAATTTAAATAATATTAAAATTCCTAATCCTTCATTATCAGAAAAAGAAAGAATAGTTAATATCCTAGATAAATTTGATACTCTTACAAACTCAATTAGAGAGGGTTTACCAAAAGAGATTGAGCTTAGACAAAAACAATATGAGTATTACAGAGATTTACTTTTAACTTTTCCGAAAAAAGAGGAACAATAAGATGGAGCAACTAAAACCAATAGCCCAATCAAATAATTTTATAGTTTTAGATAAATACATAAAAATTGACCAAGAGGGAAGCTCTTATCAAAGTGAAGCTGATTTAGAAAATGAACTTATTAAAGATTTATCAAATCAAGGTTATGAGTTTGTAAGCGATTTAAATAGCCCTGAAAAAATGTTGGTAAATATAAAAAAACAACTTGAAGAACTAAATAAAGTAGAGTTTTCAAATGTTGAGTGGAAGCGATTTTGTGAAGAGTATTTAGATAGACCAAGTGATAATATAGTTGATAAAACTAGAAAAATACATGATGATTATATATATGATTTTACCTTTGATAATGGCAACTTAAAAAATATCTATCTTCTTGATAAAAAAAATATTGCTAGAAATAAAGTACAAGTAATTAAGCAATTTACACAAGCAGGAAAACAGCTAAATAGATATGATGTAACTATTTTGGTAAATGGTTTGCCTTTAGTTCAAATTGAACTTAAAAAAAGAGGTGTAGCAATACGAGAAGCTTTTAATCAAGTACATAGATACTCAAAAGAGAGTTTTAATAGTGAAAACTCTTTATATAAATATTTACAGATTTTTGTAATTTCAAATGGAACAGATAGTAGATACTTTGCAAACACTACAAAAAGAGACAAAAATAGCTTTGATTTTACAATGAACTGGGCTAAGTCTGATAATACACTAATTAAAGATTTAAAAGATTTTACAGCTACATTTTTACAAAAAAAGACTCTGCTTGATGTGCTTATTCACTATAGTGTTTTTGATGTGAGCAATACTTTACTTATCATGAGACCGTATCAGATAGCGGCAACTGAAAGGCTAATATGGAAAGTAAGAAGTTCTTATGAATCAAAAAGATGGAGTAGTTTAGATAGTGGTGGATATATCTGGCATACAACTGGAAGCGGTAAAACTCTCACAAGTTTTAAAGCTGCAAGGTTAGCAACTGAGCTTGACTTTATAAATAAGGTATTTTTCGTAGTAGATAGAAAAGACCTTGATTTTCAAACTATGAAAGAGTATCAAAGATTTTCACCCGATAGTGTAAATGGCGCAGACATTACAGCAGGACCCAAGCAAAATATTGAAAAAGATGATAATATGATTATTGATACGACTATCCAAAAGCTAAATAACTTAATGAAAAGTGAGAATGATTTGGAAATATATACTAAACAAGTTGTTTTTATTTTCGATGAATGTCATAGAAGTCAATTTGGTGAAGCACAAAAAAATCTAAAGAAAAAGTTTAAAAAGTTTTATCAGTTTGGTTTTACGGGAACTCCTATTTTTGCAGGAGTTAATGCTTCAGGTGCAGAAGATACGGCAAGTGTATTCGGTCGTGAGTTGCACTCGTATGTGATAACCGATGCGATACGAGATGAAAAAGTATTGAAGTTTAAAGTAGATTATAATGATGTACGACCACAATTTAAAGATTTAGAGGGTGAAACTGATGAGAAGAAACTTAGTAGCTATGAGAACAAACAAGCATTATTGCACCCTGTAAGAATAAATGAGATTACACAATATATTTTAAACAACTTTAATCAAAAAACTCATCGCCTTCAAGTTGGAGCAAAAGGCTTTAATGCAATGTTTGCAGTAAGTAGTGTAGATGCTGCAAAGCTTTATTATGAAGCTTTTAAGAACTTGCAAAAAGACAAAGAAAGACCTCTGAAAATTGCTACTATTTTTTCATTTGCTGCAAATGAGACACAAGATGCAATAGGAGATATTGCTGATGAAAATTTTGAGCCAACTGCAATGGATGCAAGTGCTAAAGAGTTTTTAAGTGCTGCAATTGATGATTATAATAAAATGTTTGGAACTACTTATGGAGTAGAGAGTAAAGAGTTTGCGAACTACTATAAAGACCTTGCAAAAAGAGTGAAAGGGAAAGATAGTAGTGGAGCTTCTCTAAAGCCAGATGAAAAAGTTGATTTACTGATCGTTGTAGGTATGTTTTTAACTGGATTTGATGCACCAACTTTAAATACTTTGTTTGTAGATAAAAATCTAAGATACCATGGTTTGATGCAGGCATATTCACGAACAAATAGAATCTATGATGCTACCAAGACTTTTGGGAATATAGTAACTTTTAGGGATTTAGAACAAGCTACAATTGATGCTATAACATTATTTGGAGATAAAAATACTAAAAATGTAGTTTTAGAAAAAAGCTATGATGAATATATGCAAGGCTTTACAGATACTACTTCAGGAGAAGCACGAAGAGGTTATCTTGATATTATTGAAGAGCTGCAACAAAAATTCCCTAATCCTGATGAAATAGAGAGAGAAAAAGATAAAAAAGATTTCGCAAAACTATTTGGGGAATACTTAAAAGCTGAAAATGTTTTACAAAACTATGATGAATTTGCAGGGTTAAAAGCATTGCAAGATTTGAATATGAGTGATTTAGAAGCTGTTGAAGAATTTAAAACAAAGCACTATTTAAGCGATGAAGATTTGAGTAAAATGAAAGAGGTCAAGATACCTAGTGAGAGAATTATTCAAGATTATAAATCAACCTATAATGACATTAGAGAGTGGATTAGAAGAGAGAAAGACTCTAAAAATAAAGAAGAATCAACAATTGATTGGAATGATATAGTATTTGAGATTGATTTGCTTAAATCGCAAGAGATTAATCTTGATTATATTTTAGAATTGATATTTGAACACAATAAAAAAGTTAAAGACAAAGTGGCTTTAGTTGAAGAAGTGCGAAGAGTCATTAGAGCTAGTTTAGGTAATCGTGCTAAAGAGAGTTTGATAGTTGATTTTATCAATCAAACAAATTTAGATAGTATTGGTGATAAAGCTAGTGTAATTGATGAGTTCTTTAAATTTGCACAAGCTGAACAACTGCGTGAAGCAAATGAACTAATTAGTGATGAGAACCTAAATGAAGAAGCTGCAAAAAGATATATCGTTGCTTCATTAAAACGAGAATATGCAAGTGAAAACGGTACAGAACTTAACGAAATATTACCAAAAATGAGTCCTTTAAATCCTCAATATTTAACTAAAAAACAAACAGTTTTTCAAAAAATTGCTGCTTTTGTTGAGAAATTTAAGGGTGTTGGTGGAAAGGTTTGATGATAATGTTCCAAATGACTTAATTGAAGATCCTAAAAAAGTTTTAGATGAGCAAAAAAACAAGTTATAAAAAGGTTGTCAATACCGTTATTGACAGTCAAAAAGAATTAAAGAAATTTATATTTCTCAAAACAATATTTTAAGCAAAATTTCAAAAAACATATTCTAAAATTTCGTAGTTGATGACATTTAAAGGTCATCAGCGACACGAGCTGAAAAAGCTAGATTATTATTGACACTAGACTTAGCAAGGGTTGTCTTTTGTCAAATGAGCTATTTTAGAAAATGTATAAATGGATATTAATTAATTTAAGTAGATAAAATACTAGTAATATCTACAATGTGTACACACTAATTAGAAATGTAAATACCTTGGGTCGGTAATGGAGTACCTGCTTTGATAGATTTATAGTCAAGATATTGACTTCTTGATGTAAATTATTCTTATTTAACCCTTCAAACTTAATATCAAAGACTTAATGAAAAATGTTAGAAATGGAAAAATGAAAAATTGAAGTTTTTTCAGCTCCTAATTGAATTTAGGAGTTATCCATGTCAAATAATATTTACACATCCCTTTATCTCGATTATGGCTATATGCTGAGTAAAAAAGATTTGGTTGAAGTGCTTAAGGTGAGTCTTTCTACGATTAACAGAAGGCTTAAAAAAGGAAAACTACCACAACATACAAAAATTGGTAGCAGAATATTGTTCCCAACCGAAGCTGTTGCAATATATATGACTCAACTAAGCTATAGTCAATCTCTTGCAACCACAGGAGGTGATTTATGAAATCCCTCCAAAAAGCAAAAACTAGAATAAAAAAGTTAAAAGGTCTCCCCTATCTTGCAATAGAAGCCAAAGCTTTTCTTGAGAAATTTGGTGAATTCTTAACAGAAGATGAACAAACGGAAATTATTAAAGAAATTGAAGAGGCTAAAGCTACTAAGCTAACATCACAAAAACCTCTTCACGAGCGTTTTAAAAGTCATATTTACACTTATGAAGAGATCAAAAATGCACCAGCTACAAGATGGCTAGTGCAAGACCTAGTCCCCTCAAACTCAATCGGTGTAATGTTTGGAGATAGTGGTGTCGGCAAAACAACCGTTGTATTAAATATATGCACAACAATTTTGACTAACAAAACAAATGTCTATATTTTTATGATAGATGGCGATATGAACCAAACTAAAATTCAAGAAAGTGATGCATTATATTTACTAGAAAAATTCCCTAAAAGATTTTTTTATGTTGGAAAACAAATAGGTAGCGATTTTTCTGAATCTGTTCAAGAACTCTTATCTGAGATTGTTGAAGATCAAATTAATTATCCAGATAGAGAGTATTTTGTAATTCAAGACTCACTTATGCTCACTGTTCCAAAAAAAAGTGGGTTTGTGGATACACAAAAACTTTACTTCTACGAAAAAATACTAAGAAAAGTTGGTGGAAGTACGCTTTTTATTCATCACTTAAACAAAGACGGAAACTTTGCGGACTCTCAGCAGATTATCAACTATGCTGACTACTCATTTTCTATAACAAGAAATAAGTTTAACTCTACTATTCTTTTACATCCACAAAAGGCTAGTAGATACGCTATAGAGGGCAAAGCATTTTTAACTGAAAACAGAAAGATAGTCAAAGAGGTTGAGTATGAAGCTGTAAATATAGAACCTCGTGAGTCTAAATTTGTCTCTTATGTATTAGAGGCTCTTGAAGATGGAGAGATGAACCAAAGTGAGCTCATCTCCCATCTGGAGAAAATGCGATTTTTTAGTGAGTATAAAGTCGGACAGAAAAAGGCTACAAAGTGGCTTATAGCTTGGGGTAATAAAGGAAAATGGAGTTATGAAAGACGACCAGATCAAAAAAATGCTATCTATTTTTGGATAGAACAAAAAGAATCAGAAAAAGTGCAAAACTTGCATAACTTGAAAAACTGTCAAACTTCATTAAAAAACTCATTAGAAGGAGTTTGTGATGAGTGAAATGCACTATTTGGAGTTAAAAACTTTGTTATTAGAGCAAAGAGAGATTTTTTTGTCACTTTTCCCTAAGAAAGTTCCAATTTCATTTATAGCAGAAAGAACAGGCTTAACAAGGCAAGCTATAAGGATGAAACTTCTCACGAACTACGAACCTGAAGTTGATTTTTGGAAAGAAAATGGTAAAATACTTATCACAAGAACTACTGCTTTGCAATTACTTAAATTAGGTAAAGGAGTAGAGAGTGAATAACAACCTTATATGTTCAGACGGTTCTTTTTATGTTAGAAAAGACACAAATATGATTTATGTCCAAGGTACCGTCAATGGCAAACATTATAAGAAGAGCATAGGGAAAAAAGCAACACCATTAAACAAAAAATGGATAGAAAAACAAAATCCTATGCATGTTCTTTTAAAATTAATAGGTGTCAATGCAAACGAACCTCAAAAGACTTCATTTGAAAAATATGGATTAAGAGTACTTAGGTCAAATTCTGGTGTAAGAGGTGAAGAAACCCAGAAAGACTACGAAAGTATATTCTATAGATTAATTTTACCATATTTTGAAAAAATTGTATTCCATGAAATTAGTGCATTAGATGTCACAGAGTTTCTAAGTACATTGCAAAGTCAACATGGATATTGCTATGACAGATGTATTAGAATCAAAAGAGTGTTAGCAAATATTTTAAAATCTGCTTTTGATGATAGATTAATACCTCATAGCATCATGGATATGCATCTAGTACAAAAGTTTAAATTTAAACCGACTCCAAGAAATACAAAAGTGTATAAAGTATTTGAAACAAAACAAATATTGAATTTCTCAAAAGGATGGCTTAGAGTTTTTTTGGATATTTCTTTAAAATATGGACTCCGTACAGGTGAAATTATAGGTCTAAAGTGGTCTGACTTTGATTTGGAACGAGGTTTTTTTGAGATACGAAGAAGTATTTCAAAAGGTAAAATAATAGAAGTATCAAAAGTAGTTCACAAAAATAAAAATCACGATCGGGAGATATTCTTATTTCCCGAAACCATTGAACTTTTGAAATCTTATACAACATTTCGTCCAAATGATGAGTGGCTCTTCGTCACAAAAGATGGGAAGCCATTCAAAAATTCAAAAACTGTCATAGATTATCATTTTAGACCATTTCTTAATGAGATAGGTGTTGAGTATAAAACACTATCTGCTACAAGAAGGACTTATGTCTCAATGATGAAACAATCTGAAAAAGTTGCACTTGAAGATATTCAAGAAATAGTAGGTCATGTAAAAGGTTCAAAGGTAACGACTATACATTATGATTTAGATTGTCTTGAAGACATTCATAAACAAAAAAAAGCAGAAGAGAAATCTAAAATTTTTAATGCTTTGCTCAAAATAGCTTAAGCTTTGATTAAGTTTTGTTTTCTCGGTTTTTTCTCGGTTAGTAAGATGGGGTTTTTAAAGCCCCATTTTTTAGGCTATCTTGGTCACCCACGCTGTCTTGCGGGGGTGGCGCCTCACGGGTGTATGAGTTCGAGTCTCATCGACCGCACCATTTAATCCAATCTTTTTAAGTTTTATTATTATTTAAGTATAACTATACTATATTTTGTGTATAATAATGGTATGTTTTATTTATAATGGAGATGTTGTTACTGTTAAATACCAAAAGAGAATATTCACTTAAAACTGCTATTTTAGGACTTTTTTCATTTATTACTGTATTGTTACTTTCTATAGTAGGTGTACAACTTATGCTAATAGATAAAAATCTATCTTTAGAAAATATAGATGCTAAAATAAAAAGCATAGCTTCAAACCTACATTCAACTATAAACAGTAGTGAAGAGATGCACTTTAATACTATAAAAGTTTTAAATAATCTTGAAATTGAAGATAAACTTCGACTTTTTGCCAATGTTTTAGAGTCACAAAAAAATCTATACACTATCTATATAGG
>JAAYJJ010000175.1 GCA_012522985.1 Aliarcobacter butzleri | reverse complement strand
CAATATAAAAATATTTATTTATTGGAGAATTTATGGTACAAGTCGTAAACTTGAAAAAAGCATTTGGACCTAGAGTACTTTTTTCAGATTTCAATCTCAAACTTGATAGTGGTAAATGATATGGTCTAATAGGTGCTAATGGTGCAGGTAAAACAACATTTCTAAAGATTTTAAGTGGTGAAGAAGAAGCAACAGAGGGTGAAGTACAAATATCTGGTGGCAAAAAAGTTGGTGTTTTAGGACAAAATCAATTTGCATTTGAAGAGTTTACTATTTTTGATACAGTTTTATATGGAAACAAAAGATTACATGATGCAGTCAAAGAAAAAGAGAAGCTTTATATGTCTGAAGAGTTTACTGATGAGATAAACAATCGTCTAGCAGAACTAGAAATAATCTCTTGTGAAGAGGATCCAACTTATGAGTATGATATAAAAATAACCAAAATCTTAGAAGATCTAGGATTTCCTGCTGAACAACATCAGGATCTTATGAGTACTATAACTGGTGGTGATAAATTTAAAGTTTTATTAGCTCAAGTTTTATTCCCAAAACCAGATATTTTATTTTTGGATGAGCCTACGAACAACCTTGATATTGAGACTATAAGTTGGCTTGAAAATCAACTTCAACACCATGAAGGAACTATGGTAGTTATTTCCCATGATAGACACTTTTTAAATGCCGTTTGTACAAATATACTTGATGTTGATTTTAAACAAATTAGAGAATTTAGTGGAAATTATGATGATTGGTATATAGCTTCTACTTTAGTAGCTAAACAACTACAAACTGAACATGATAAAAAACAAAAAGAAAAAGCTGAATTAGAAAAATTTATTGCTAGATTTAGTGCAAATGCATCAAAAGCTAGACAAGCAACAAGTAGACAAAAACAGCTTGATAAACTTAATATTGAAGCTATTAAAGTATCAAGTAGAAGAGATCCTAGTATAGTTTTTAAACAAAAAAGAGAAGCAGGTAAAGAGATCTTAGAAGTTAAAAACATCTCCAAAAGTTATGGAGAGGAAAAAGTACTGAACAATATCTCTTTTATGTTTGATAAAGGTGATAAAATAGCTCTTATAGGACCAAATGGTGTAGGAAAAACAACTCTATGTGAGATACTCATGGACAATATCAAGCCTGATAGTGGTGAAATCAAATGGGGTGCTACAATAAATGTAAGCTACTTTCCACAAAACACAACAGATCAAATCAAAGGTGAAATCACACTTTATGATTGGCTTAGAAACTTTGACAAAGAAGCTGATATAGGTGAGATAAGAAACTGCCTTGGTAGAATGCTTTTTAACGGTCAAGAGCAAGAAAAATTAGTCAAAAGCTGTAGTGGTGGTGAAAAACATAGAATGATGTTAAGCAAGATTATGTTAGAGCAAGGTAACTTTTTACTTCTAGATGAGCCTACAAACCATCTTGACTTAGAAGCTATCATCGCTCTTGGTGAAGCACTATATAACTATGATGGTGGATGTATTTGTGTTACACACGATAGAGAGTTGCTTGATGCTTTTGCAAACAGAATTATAGAGATTCAAATTGATGGATCTATTATAGATCATAGAGGAACTTACGAAGAGTTTTTAGAATACAAAAAAACAAAAGTAGCGTAAATATGCTCTCTACTTTAGAATCATCTTGGCAAGAGATACTAAAAGATGAGTTTGAAAAAGAGTACTTCAAAGAGCTTTTAAGCTTTTTGGAGTATGAATACAAAACTCAAACGATTTATCCCAAAAAAGAAGATCTATTTAATGCCTTTAGTCTTACTCCTTTTGATAAAGTCAAAGTTGTTATTATAGGACAAGATCCTTATCATGGAGTCAATCAAGCTCATGGACTTGCTTTTTCTGTTCAAAATGGTATAAAACACCCTCCTTCTTTACAAAATATATTAAAAGAGTTACATAGTGATCTTGGGCATTCTTTGCCAACAAATGGAAACCTAAGCTCTTGGGCAAAAAATGGAGTCTTTTTAATAAATGCTATTTTAAGTGTTAGAGCCTCTATGCCAAAGTCTCATGCAAATAAAGGCTGGGAAGAGTTTATAGATAGTGTTATAGTTGCACTAAACAAACATAAAAATAATCTAGTATTTATACTATGGGGAAGCCCTGCTATAGCAAAATCTAAGCTTATAGATAAAAACAGACACCTTATTTTAAGCTCTGTTCACCCTTCACCACTATCAGCTTATAGAGGTTTTTTTGGATCTAAGCCTTTTAGCACAACAAATAAGTTTTTAAAAAGTAAAAATATAGATACTATTAATTGGAGTCTTGCATAATCTAGGCTATTTGTTATATAGCCTAGTTAAAATAAAAAATGAACTTGATGATATAAATAAAAGCCCCAAAGCTATAGGGAAAATCGACTCTTTACTCACAAATATCACTATAGATGATAGCAAAGCTCCTACCCCAAACTGTATAACCCCAGACAAAGCCGAAGCCACACCTGCATTATTAGGGAAGTTTTCTAGCACCAAAGCTGTTGCATTTCCATATATAAAGGCATTAAATCCTATATAAAATCCTACTATTATAAGTACAGTATAAAGTCCTGCATCTTTTGATACTAGCACAAAAACTATTGCCAAAAGGATTTGAAACATTACCGCTGTTTTGATAAGTCTAATTGGCTTATACTTTTTAAGTAACTTAACATTTACACTTATCATTACCATAAGTACTACTATCCCAAAGCCAAAATAAAAAGGAAAAAATTCAGCCGAAACTCCAAAATACTCCATATATATAAAAGATGATTTTGCAACTATACTAAACATCCCAGAAAACCCTAAAGCCAAAACTATCATCATAAGCATAGCTTGTTTATGTCGTAAAACCATCATATATGATTTGATTGGATTGATTTTGGTATAGGTAAATGTCTCTTGTAAATCTTTATAAACCCACCAAGCAACCACTAAAGCATAAAAAGTCAAAAACAAAAATATAACATGCCATGAATAAAAGTATATTATAGCTGATCCTACAGCTGGAGCTAGTAGTGGAGCTAGGCTTCTAACACTTCCTATTAGTGAAAAAACCTTAGCTGATTCTGTTGCATTAAATAGATCTCTTACTACTGCTCCTGCATTGACAACTATAAATCCACCAAAAAATGCCTCTATAAATCTATATATCCATAGTTCATAAGTAGTTGAACTAAAGACAATCAAAAGACTAAAAAAAGCAAATCCCAAAAGTCCTAATATAGAACTTTTTTTACGCCCTAAGTTATCTGATGCTATTCCACCAAAGATTTGCCCTATAGCAAAGCCTATAAGAAAAATAGATAAAGTAAACTCTATTTTATCTATACCTACACCAAACTCTTTTGCCATTGATGGAATAGCTGGGATATAAGTATCTATTGCTGTTGGAGCAATAGCTGATAAAACAGCAAGCAATATGATCAATTTTGTATGGTTTAAAGCTTTTTTCATATTGCTTGGATTTTTACTCTTCTATTATGTGGTTTACTGCATCAAATCCACCACCTAAGTTGTAGTATAGATTAACAGCAGCCCTTAATGCTTCTAGTTTAGTTCTCTCTTTTAAACTAGCAACTTGTTGCTCTTCTTTTCTTACTTCAAGATACTCTAAATAGCTAATATAACCATTTTCATATTGGTTTTTAGAGATCTCTTTTTTCTCGTTTATAGCTTCATATCTTTTTTCTTGTGAAGTAAATCTCTCTTTATTGATATTATATGAAGTTAGGGCATTTTTTATATCTGCAAAAGCCTTTTTGATACTCTCTTCATACTCTAAAAGAGCTATTTGTTGATCTTTTTTTGCATTTTCTACACTTGCTTTGATCCTTCCAAAGTCTAAAATAGGTGAAAGTAAATTACCCCCTATTCCATAGCTAGAGCTATCACTTCTTACTAGCTTATCAAGATCTCCACTTACATATCCTAAGTTACCAGTTAAAGAAAAAGATGGAAAATAAGCACTTCTTGCAACACTTACATTAAAAGCACTTGCTTTTACTTTTGACTCAGCTGCTTTTATATCTGCTCTTTTGTTTAAAAGATCTGATGGTAAATTTGCAGGAACTGGTAAAGAAAAAGTATCATATTTTGTATCTTCTATAATATTTGATGAAGCTTCAAATATCTCTTTTACATCTTTGCCTACAAGTAGATAAATAGCTGTTTTATAGTTATCTAAAATCTCTTTTTGTGCTAGAAGATTATCTTTTGTCATCTCTAGTAAAGAGATCTCTTGAAGATAGATATTTTTACTTACAAATCCATTGTTATATTTATTTTCTATATCTCTAAAAGCCTCTTCTTCATCAAGAAGTTGTTGTTTTGCTATATTGTATAGCTCTTCATTTGATTTAAGCCCATAATAAGCTATTACACTATCACTAGCAACTCTTTGATAGATCATCTCTTTTAGATAATCTTGTCTTAAAAGATCTTCAAAAGCTGCTTTTTTTGCATTGTTTAGTTTTCCAAAAATATCTATCTCAAAAGAGGCATTTAAACCTATATTATAAGTTTCAAATGTCGCTCCTTGATTTGAAGGCGGGTTATTTTTACTTGTATGGGTCTTTGATACCCCTGCAACTCCATCAACTCTAGGAAGCTGTTCACTCTTTTTAAGGTTTAAAAACTCTCTAAATTTTTCTACATTGATCAATGCTATTTGTAAATTATTATTATTTTGTAAAGCATACTCAACAAAACTATTTAGTTGAGTATCTCCAAAGTTCTCCCACCACTTTTCATGCAATAAAGCTTGATTTTGTCCATCCATAGCTTCTAGCGTAGGAAGTTCAAGTTTTGGAAGATTTGGCTCTTGATCCAACCAAGCACAACCACTTAACAAAAGTGTAGATAGAGTTATTGCTATATACTTTTTCATTTCTTTTCCCCTTTGTTCCTACTTAGTTTTGAAACCCAAATATAAAATATTGGAATAAAAATAATAGCCAAAAATGTAGCTGCTAACATCCCACCTATTACACCTGTACCAATAGCATGTCTACTTCCTGCACCTGCTCCACTACTTATAGCTAGAGGTAAAACACCTAAAGTAAAAGCTAGTGAAGTCATAATAATAGGTCTAAGTCTTACTTTTGCTGCTTGTATAGCTGCATCATAAATATTTTCCCCATCTCTTACTCTTTGCATAGCAAACTCTACTATTAAAATAGCATTTTTAGCAGCAAGTCCAGCTAGAACCAAAAGCCCTATTTGGAAATAGATATCATTTTCCAAATCTCTTAAAAGTGTAGCTAAAATAGCTCCAAATATAGCAAAAGGTACTGCCATAAGTACTGATATTGGCATAGCCCATCTTTCATATTGAGCTGCTAGAATAAGATATAGTAGTATCAAACCAAAACCAAATGCCAAAATACTATCATTTGCTATTTTCTTCTCTTGATATGCTGTTCCTACCCAACTTATTGTATAACCTTCAGGTAAGACTTCATTAGAAACTTCTTCTATAGCTTTTAGGGCATCTCCAGAGCTATAACCTTGTGCAGGTTGTCCAGAGATTTTAGCTGATGGGAATAGGTTAAATCTCTCAACCAAATCAGCCCCTACTGTTTTTTCAAAGCTTACAAGAGTTCCTATAGGAAGAAGTTCTCCTTTATTATTTCTTACAAAAATATTATTTAAATCTTCTGGAGATTTTCTATTATCTCCTGTTGCACCTATATTTACTTTGTATGTTCTTCCATATAGGTTAAAGTCATTTACATAATAGTTACCCAAAGTTGCACTAAGAGTGTTGTATATATCTGATACTTTAACACCTTTTGCTTTAGCCTCTTCAGAATTAACCAACACTTTATATTGTGGCACCATAGTATTTAGTGTTGTTCTAACTCCAATAAGTTCCTCTCTTTGGTTGGCTTTTGCTATGATTTGTTGTACATAGTTATTAAGATCTAGCATACTATCTTCTGTTCTATTTTGGACATACATATCAAATCCCCCAGCCATACCCATACCTTGGATTGGAGGTGGAACAACAGGAATAGAAAAGCCATAAGGTATCTGCATAATCTCACCACCAAAAACTCCTGTAAGAGCTCCTGAGTGTTGTGATGGATTTTTTCTCTCATCCCAATCTTTAAGCTTTATAATACTTGCTGCTGAGTTTGTTTTTTCACCAAATGTCATAAAATCAAGCCCAGTAAATGAAACTATATGCTTTACATTTTCATTTTGTGAAATCTTATCATATATAGCATCTGTTAAGCCTTCTGTTCTACTTAGTGAAGCTCCTGGAGGATTGTAAGTAAATATAAAAACAGTTCCTTGATCTTCTTGTGGAACAAGTCCTGTTTTCATCATTTTAAGCATATCATAACTAGCATATAAAAGTGCAGCAAAAAGCAATGCACTAACAAAGCTATATCTAATAGTCTGTTTTACTACAAAGCTATATCCATGTGTTGCTTTATCAAACATATTATTAAACCACTTAAAAAAACCTCTTGGTTCTTTGTGTATTGGCTTTAAAATTGTAGCACAAAGTGAAGGAGTAAGTGTCAAAGCAACAAATCCAGAAATAGCAACAGATACAGCAATAGTAATAGCAAATTGCTTATACATCTCACCTGTAAGCCCACCTAAAAATGCTACTGGTATAAATACTGCACAAAGCACTAAAATAATAGCAACTAAAGCACTAGAAACCTCTTTCATAGCCAAAAATGTAGCATCACGAGGACTCAGACCTTCTCTCATATGCCTTTCAACATTTTCTATAACAATAATAGCATCATCAACAACTATACCAATAGCAAGTACTAGCCCAAATAGCGTAAGTAAGTTGATACTAAATCCAAAAAGATACATCCCCGCAAAAGCACCTATAATAGATACAGGTACGGCAATTACTGGTATAATAGTAGCTCTTAAGTTTTGTAAAAATAGATATATTACAGCAATAACAAGTAAAATAGCCTCTATAAAGGTTTTGATAACCTCTTGAATAGAGATTTTTACATAATCAGTTGTATCATATGGTATAGTATATGTTACATCATGAGGAAATCTTGATTCTACCTCTTTTAAAACTTTTTTAATCTCATCAGCAGTATCTAAAGCATTTGCACCTGATTGTAAAAACATCCCTATAGGAATAGCTGGAGATTTATCAAGTTTTGTAATAAGATTATAACTATTCGAACCTAGCTCCACCGTAGCTACATCTTTGATTCTAAGAGTTCCACCATCACTTTTACTACTTACTATAATATTACCAAACTCATCAGGTGAAGTCATCCTCTCTTGGGAGAGTATAGTATAAGTAAACATCTGTTTTTCTTCCAAAGGCTCTGATGCAAACTTACCAGCAGCGTATTGTTCGTTTTGTTCTTGGATAGCAGATATTACATCTTGAGGAGATAGCTTATATAAAGAGAGTTTTTTTGGATCTATCAATACACTTATGGAGTAATCCATAGAACCAAAAACACCAGCAT
>JAAYJJ010000174.1 GCA_012522985.1 Aliarcobacter butzleri | reverse complement strand
TTTGTAACTCATCAACTTAAGAAATCACAGAGCCTAAATCATCTTGTGTTTGGACTGTTGTTAAAACTCGTACATTTATCCTTGTTCTTTGAAAGCTCTCTGTTATATCCCTCATAGAGGACAAAATATCAGCATTTCTTCCAGTTTTTTCTATAATATCCTCAAATTTACCCGATGCTATATAACTAGTAACTGATAAAATGACTATAAATACAAGTCCTAAAATTATCAATAAAAAAGTCTTTACTCTTAAAGACATATCAGCAATTAAATTCATGCACCCCCCCCCTTTGGTGAATTGGAAATACTACTATATAGTAGAGTATTTATAAACAAATCTTATCTATTTGTAGCTTTTAAAAAACTTAAAAAAACTTATATTAGCTATTTTTAGTATAAAAATAATTTGTAGCTTCTACAAAACCATCTATACTACCACAATCAAATCTTTTGCCTTTAAATTTATAAGCAATAACTTTTCCCTCTTTTGCTTGAGTTAAGAGTGCATCAGTTATCTGTATCTCTCCACCAAGTCCTGCTTTTGTAGAGGATATTATATCAAATATATCTGGCGTTAGTATATACCTTCCTATAATAGCTAGATTTGTTGGAGCAACACTAGGTGTTGGTTTTTCTATCATATTTGATACTCTATAAACATCATCTTCTATTATAGTTCCATCAATAATACCATATTTGTCACTATTGCTTAGTTCTATCTCTTCTATAGCTACTATTGAGCATTTGTATTTATTATATAGATCTACCATTTGAGATAGTACACTTTTGTCTTTGCCATTATCACATAGATCATCAGCTAAAATAACTGCAAAAGGCTCATTACCTATTAGAGGCTTTGCTGTAAGTATAGCATGACCTAGGCCTTTCATCTCTATTTGTCTTGTATATGTAAAGCTACAGTTTTGGATAATATTTCTTATATTTGATAAATACTCCTCTTTTTTGCTTCCTTTTAGCTTATCTTCTATCTCATAGCTTATATCAAAGTGATCTTCTATAGCTTTTTTATTCCTACTTGTAACTATAGATATCTCATTGATTCCAGCACTCATAGCTTCATCAACACCATACTCTATCAAAGGTTTTGTAAGTATTGGTAACATCTCCTTTGGTACTGCTTTTGTTGCAGGTAAAAACCTAGTTCCATATCCAGCAGCTGGAAATAGACATTTTCGTATCAATATATCTCCTTTAGTAAATCTAATCTATTTAAATGTGGAATATTATATCATTTATGGTTTTAAAAACATTTTATAAAAGTTAGTTATTATCTTTTTTATTAGATAAGCCCCATAACCTTTAAAGACTATTTTATCATATAGCATACCAACAGCATATTTACCACCAAGAGCTATAAACATACCTCTCATTTTTGGTTTTTTGATAATCTGTACTTGGTTTTTTTCGGCTCTTATGATATTTTGGGCTACTATTACACCACTTTGTTCTGCACTTTGGGCAGTTGGTGGTATGATAGATCCATCTTTATCTTTTATCTCGCATACATCACCTATAGCATATATATCTTTTTCATCACTTATACGGTAATAATCATCTATAATGTATTGGTTAAAGCGGTTTAGCTTATACTCTTTTGTACCTTGTATAGCTTCAGCTTTGATACCACCCGTAAATATCATAAAGTCAAAGTTTAAAGTTTCGCCACTTTGTAAGATTAGTTTGTTTTCAAAAACCTCTTGAATAAAGGATTTTGTTTTGATATGAACACCTAGATTTCTAAGCCTTTTTACTGTGGCATAGATGATTTGTTTGTTCATTCCAGGTAAAATACTATCAGCTGCATCAACAAGTAAGATATTAAATCCAAGACAATTAATACCTAGTCTTTTAAAGTTATTTTGTATGATATACGCCATTTCTGCTGCTATTTCTACACCACTTAAACCCGCTCCACCTATAATGATATTGTAATCTCTTTTATACTCAAAGGCATTGTGTAGTATATAGTCATAGATAGTACTTTCAAACTTTTGCTTAAAGCCAAGAGCTCTAAAAAGGGTTTTTACACCATTTGAATGCTCTCTTAGTCCTTTGATAAAGCTAGGAAAATTTGTTCTTGCCCCTGTAGCTATGATAAGATAGTCATAACTATATGAACTATGTGTAGTTTTAACTGTTTTACTTGTACTATCAAACTCTAAAACCTTTTGTTTTACAAATTTTATATTTGAAGATAGTTTATTGATATATGATCTTATATCTACGGTAATATCAGAGATATTTGATTTATTTGCTATAAAATCATAAGCTTCAGTTTGAAGATAGTGAAAGTTTTTTTTATCAAAGATAAAAACTTCAAAACTGTGTTTATTATTAAAAGTTTTAACGGCATGAAGCCCTGCATAACTTGCACCTACAATTATAACTCTTTTCATTTTTCTACTTAATTTGAAATTCTTTTGCTAGATACTCACCTGTATAGCTACCATTTTCTTGATAATTACTTGCTACTTGCATAGGTGTACCACTAGCTATTATTTTTCCGCCTTTGCTTCCACCTTCTGGTCCCATATCTATGATATAATCAGCATTTTTTATAACATCAAGATTATGCTCTATGACTATTACACTATTACCTAGCTCTACTAGGTTGTGTAGTACACCAGTTAGCTTATCTACATCAGCAAAATGAAGCCCAGTTGTTGGCTCATCTAGAATATATAGAGTATTTCCAGTATCTTTTTTGCTTAGCTCTTTTGCTAGTTTGATCCTTTGAGCTTCACCACCACTAAGAGTTACTGCATTTTGTCCAAGAGTAATATAACCAAGTCCTACATCAACTAAAGTTTGAAGTTTTGCATTGATTTTTGGCACCTTAGCAAAAAACTCCAAGGCCTCACTTACACTCATATCAAGTACATCAGCTATACTTTTGCCTCTATATAAGATCTCTAAAGTTTGAGGGTTGTATCTTTTTCCTTTACAATCATCACATTTAACCATAATATCAGGTAAAAAGTGCATCTCTATCTTGATTTCACCCTCTCCTTGACATTTTTCACATCTTCCACCTTTGACGTTGAAACTAAATCTACTTATAGTATAACCTCTAATACTTGCCTCTTTAGTTTTAGCAAATATATCTCTTATTTCATCCATAAGTCCAGTATATGTTGCTGGATTACTTCGTGGAGTTCTTCCTATAGGAGATTGATCAAGATAGATGACCTTATCAAGCTCTTCAAGTCCTTCTATAGTTACACCATCAACTTTTTTGATTTTTCTAGCATGATTTAATAGCTCTTTAGCTACAGGCAAAAGTGTTTGTAAGATAAGTGAACTTTTACCACTTCCGCTAACTCCTGTAATAGCTACTAGGTTTTTTAGAGGTATTTTTACACTTAGATTTTCAATATTATTGATATTTACATCTTGAATTTCTATAAAAAACTCTTGGGCTCTGTTCTTTTGATAATCTATCTTTTTTTTACCAGTTAGATAAAGAGCTGTTTGTGTTTTGGCTTTTTTTAGAGCCTTTAAATCTCCAGCAAATACAACCTCTCCACCATATTTTCCAGCATTTGGTCCAATATCTACTATAAAATCAGCACTTTGTATAGTCTCTTTATCATGTTCAACAACTATTACACTATTTCCCTTTTCTTGTAGGGCTTTTAGAGTTCTTATAAGTTTTGCTGTATCTCTTTCATGTAATCCAATAGATGGCTCATCAAGTACATACATTACACCAGTTAGCCCACTTCCTATTTGAGATGCTACTCTTATTCTTTGGGCTTCTCCACCACTTATGGTTCTAGCATCTCGTTTTAGTGTAAGATAACCTAGTCCTACATCATACAAAAAGTAGATTCTCTCTCGTATCTCTTTAAGTATTGGAGTTGATATCATCACATCTTTTGAACCAAAATAATCAAAGTTACTTTTGTCTTCAAAAAACCTATATACCTCTTCTATAGGCATACTTATAATATCAGCTATGCCTTTATTGGCTACTTTGACTGCTAGGCTTGATGCTTTTAGTCTATTACCACCACAACTATCACACACTTTTTCAGTCATATATTCTGATATCTCTTTGTCATCTTTTATCATATTGTAAGCTATTTTAACTATACCTTCCCAAGGACGGGTAAGTTTGTGCCTTTTCCATGTAAAGGTTGCATTTTCGACACTTCCATGAAGTATTGCTTTTCTTTCAAAATCCTCTAGTTCACAAAAAGGCTTTTTGGTATCTATTGAAGCTGCTTCACAAAAGGCTTTTAACATCTTAAAATAGTATCCTTTGTTAAATCCATAGATTACCTTTATAGCTCCATCATCTATACTTAAATCTTCATTGATGATTTTTTTCATATCTAGTGAATATCTTATTCCTAAGCCATCACAACTAGGACAAGCACCTTTTGGAGAGTTAAAAGAAAAACTAAGAGGCTCTAATGGTTCAAAAGAGATTTTACAATCAAAACAAGCCATATGTTCGCTATAATGAATATGCCCACTATCAATACCCACCTCTTCATAGTTGGTTATTTCTACTTCAAGCTCACCAAAGCTCTCTTTTAGTCCTTTTTCTACATCACTAGCAATTCGCTCTTTGTTTTCATCTTTTATTACAACTCTATCTATAACTACTTTGATGGTATGTTTTTTTGTTTTGCTTAGCTCTATTTCTTCATCTAGTCTTACCGTAACCCCATCAATCATAGCTCTTACATAGCCTTTTTGTCTAATACTCTCAAGTAAGTCTGCAAATGAACCTCTTTTTTCATTTACTAGAGGTGCTAGTATAATGATTTTTGATTCATCTGGTAAGGATAAAACTTGATCTATAATATCACTTGATGACATTTTTGAGATAGGATTACCGCATAAATGACAATGCTGATGTCCAACTCTAGCATATAAAAGTCTAAAATAATCATATATTTCTGTTATAGTCCCTACTGTTGATCTAGGATTTTTGCTAGTTGTTTTTTGATCTATAGCAATAGCAGGAGTAAGCCCTTCTATTCTTTCAACATCTGGTTTTCCTATCCTATCTAAAAACTGTCTTGCATAAGCTGATAGGGACTCTATATATCTTCTTTGACCTTCTGCATACAAAGTATCAAAAGCAAGAGTTGATTTACCACTACCACTAAGCCCTGTAAAAACAACAAGTTTGTTTTTTGGAATCTCTAAGTTTATATTTTTTAAGTTATTTTCTTTTGCACCATAGATTTTGATAGTTTCATTTGCCATAAATATTTAATCCTAATTCTATAAAAATAGTCAATATATTATCCAAGTATTGATAAGATATAGTTTAATCATCGCTATTTGTAAGGTTTAATAAAATCTTTTTTAAGATTTTAGCAAAAATTATCTTCTCTTCTTCATTTATAAACTCAATAGCCTCTAATGTAACATTTGCTATATCTTCAAAAGCACTTAAAACAAACCTTTTACCCTCATCACTCAAAGCTACAAGCATACTTCTTTTATCTTTTTGAGATGGAACTCTAATGATTAGATTTTTCTTTTCTAACTTTTTAAGTAGTTTTGTCATACCACCTGAAGAAAAAATCATATTTTCATAAAGCAAAGTAGGTGAAAGTGGCTTATCTATACAAAGAAGTGACATTAATACATCAAATTCTGAAGGAGTAATATTGTATTTGTTTGTAAAGACTTTTTCTTTTTGTTCTGATAATAGTTTATTTACTAGCATCAAAGGTAAACCTATATCTACTACGAACTTATATTTTTCATGCAAATCTGGTAAAGTTTTTTGTAAAAACTTATGCTTACTATCTATAAAACCTAATACATTATGCTTATCCATACCACCTCTTTATTTTGGATTTATAATATTGATTACTTGTATGATATAGTAAATTTTATAATTTTTATCTTAAAAAAATACTTTATATATCTTTCTGGAAAGATAATTTAAGGTTTGTGTGATATTATGCTAAAATCAAAACTGGTTTTTAGGAGTTTAAATGAGATTAGACAAAAATAGATACACACAAGCTTTGTGTGCAGCTTGTTTGGTATTTGCCCTAAGCGGTTGTATGGATGACAAAGGCTCTAAACAACAGATGTCTCAAGGACAAAGTGCCCAAGCAGTACCTGTAGGGGTAGCAAAGATTGAAAGAAAAGATATATCTTTACAAAAAAGATACCCTGCTATAATCAAGCCTTATGAAGAGGTTTCTATAGTTTCAAGAGTTCAAGGTGTTTTAGAAAAACAACATTTTATTGAAGGTAGTTATGTTAAAAAAGGTGATTTACTTTATTCTATAGAGCAAGATGTATATCAAGCTAGAGTAGAAGTCCTAAAGGCTAATTATAATAAAGCTTCAAATGATTATGATAGAGCTAAAAAACTATATGAAACTCAATCTATAAGTGATAAAGAGTATGACTCTTTTGTATCAGCATATGAAGATGCTAAAGCTAACTTAAAACTAGCTACTATTGATCTTGATTATACATCTATTAAAGCTCCCATTAGTGGGATTGTAGGTATAAAAAAAGCAGATGTTGGTAACTATATCCAAACAAATGCTCTTCTTACTACAATAACAGCTATAAATCCAGTTCATATAGAGTTTTCTATACCAAAAGAGGATGCAAAAAGATTTTTGCCTCAATTATCAAAAGATAATATATCTATTAAGGTAATTGATAGTAAAGGTAAAGAGTCTGTAGCTAGTGGTAAGATAGACTTTATAGCTCCTTCTATTGATGCAGTTACAAATACACTTTTACTTAGAGCTAAACTAGAAAATAGTGATAATAGTTTTTTAGTAGGGGATTTTACAAATATTATTTTAGAAGGACTTACTATAAATAATGCCATAGCAATACCAGAAGAGGCTATTTTCCAAACTCAAAATGGGGCTATTATATATATAGTTGAAAACGATATAGCAAAACCAAGACCTGTTAGTACAGATCTACTTACAAAAGATGGTTTGATAGTAGAAGGACCACTAAAAGAGGGTGATAGCGTAATAATAAATAATATTGCCAAAATAAGACCAGACTCAAAAGTGGTAGTAATGGAAGGAAATTAATATGTTTTCCTCATATTTTATAAAAAATCCAGTATTTTCAGCTGTTGTATCTATAATAATACTTCTTGCTGGACTTGCTTCTATGATAAGTTTGCCTATAGAGCAGTATCCAAGAGTTGTACCTCCTCAAGTAGTAGTAAGTACAGTCTATCCAGGAGCTAGTGCAGAAACACTATCCAAAACAGTTGCCGCACCTCTAGAAGAGCAGATCAATGGTGCAAAAAATATGATCTATATGAGTTCTAGTGCTGATGATAGTGGTAAGATAACTATTAGTGTATTTTTTGAAGTTGGAACCAATGCTGATGATGCAAAAATAGATGTAAACAATAGAGTTCAAGCAGCCGTAGCAAAGCTACCTGAAGCTGTACAACGTCAAGGTGTTAGAGTCTTTGAAAGATCTCCTAGTATGCTTATGGTTGCTGTTGTTCACTCACCTGAGAGAACATATGATTCAACATATCTTTCAAATTATGCTTTAATCAATATAGTTGATGAGATCAAAAGGGTAAAAGGTGTGGGTGATGCTGTTGTTTTTGGTGCTAGGGATTACTCTATAAGAGTATGGATAGATCCAAAAAAACTCTCTTTATATAAGCTAACTCCTCAAGATGTAATATCTGCTATCCAAGAACAAAATGAACAATACGCTGCTGGTAAGTTTGCATCAGAGCCTTTGGAAGAAAAACAGATGTTTACTTATACTATACTCTCTCAAGAGAGGATGACATCACCTGATGAGTTTGGTGATATTATAGTAAGTAGCAAAAGTGATGGTGGAACTCTTAGAATCAAAGATGTAGCTACGGTGGAGCTAGGTTCAAATAGTTATAATCTTATTACAAAACTTGATAAATCTCCAGCTATTCCTATAGGGATGTTTTTACAATCAGGTGCAAATGCTTTAGATACTGCTGATGAGATTAAAAAAGTTTTAAAAGA
>JAAYJJ010000173.1 GCA_012522985.1 Aliarcobacter butzleri | reverse complement strand
ACTAAACACTAACTATCCTTTATAGATATATAAAATATACTCATCACTATCTTTTTCTTCTATATAAGAAAAACCATTTTTATTTAAATAATCAAGTAATAACATAGGTTTTATACGATGAATAAATTTAATATAATTACTATCATCTAATAGTGGGAGTTTTTGCATAGCTTTTTGCAAAGGTATGGGAGCTTCTTCCTCTTTGACATCAAGTAAGATTTGGACTTTGTTTTTTAGTAAATCTTGCATATTATCTAGCCTTAAACCAAATAGATTTGGTTTAAGAGACTTGTTTCATCTTTTCGATAATATCTTGTGAATTTAGTGCATCATTAGCAAGATTGTACATAATCTGCTCTTCTTTCATATTGTGTTGTTGCATAATAAAAAGTAGATTTTCACATAGTCCTAAGGCTCTGTTTTTATCACCACTATTAATAGCATCTTTGATTTGATCCATGGTTACTCTCATTTGATCATGTTCTGCTACCATTATATGTGTAGGATTACATCCACCACCACTAAAAGAGTTAAACTCACTAAACATAACATTCTCTTCTTGCCTAAAATGCTTTAACATATCATTTTGAAAGTTCTCAAAAATAAGCTTACTTGCTTCAGAGTTACCACTATCTATAGCACTTTCTAGTTCTGCAAAAATATCATCACACCTTCTATGTTCACTTGTCATATATTGATTTATAGTCATCAACACCCCTTTGTTTTTGCCATATTTTATAGTTTTTTAGATACAAAGTCATTGATTTATATCAACGACTTTAGTTTAGGCAAATCCACATTATAAGCCTCATCTATAATCTCTTGATCTTTTAGTTTTTTTAGAGTTCTTGAAAATGTTTCTGGAGTGATATTGAGATTTTGAGCTAAAAGTGAGTGTTTTGAGGTTTTTAGTATCTCTGGGTTATCTGATAAAAAGTTGATTACTTTTTGGGTTGAGTCATATAAGATATTGATATTTATGGTATGTTCTAGTGTTTTGATTTTTTTAGTTAAAGATTTTACTATCCCAAAAGCTATATTTGCATCATCTTTGATAAGTTCAAGTAGCTTATTTGCATCTATTTCTATCACTTTACAACTATTGCTTACACAAGTAGCTGTTGCTGGATATGCAATACCCTCTATAATAGCCATTTCAGCTATAAAAGAGATAGGTCTAAATGTACTTATTAGAACTTGATTATTTTTAAAATTTGATTTAGTTGCGGTTACTTCACCTTCAGTTAATATATAGAAGTTTTTAGGCATATCTGATTCATAAAATATAATATTGTCTTTTTTATACTCCTTAATTTTAATATGATTTGATATTTTATTAAAATCTTCATTACTAAAATTTGCAAAAAAGTCTATCTTCTTAATCTGTTCAAACACCACTTTCTCCTAGATTTGATTTGATAGACTATTATACCCAACTTATTCCTAAACTATACTCTGATGAAGTGTAGAGCTATGAGGAATTTGCGTAATACCGTTTTTTGCTAGATAAAATATATCATTTTTGCTATAAAAATTTGAATCATACAAATAGATATAAAGTTCATCTTGTTTTTGTAAAAAGTTCTCCTTACCAAATGTAGTATAACTAGTTGCACCTATACTAATAAGTAGATTTTGTGGATAGTTTGCCTCTTTTAGAATCATACTCATATCTTCTAATGGTCCAAAATCTTTTTGGGTATTTAGTTTATCGATTATCCAGTTTTTTAGCTTATCATAAAAGTAGTTATAGTTAATTACAGCACTATCTTCACCATAAGGGTAAACAACTCCATCTCTTTTTAGAAAAGATGCCAAATGATAGCTATCTAAGGTTCCCCCTTTTTTAAACTTATCAAGTGTTATTATTTGATCTGATATCCCTTTGGACTCTATACCCCAGTTTTTCTTTTCGCTTATCTTTTTAGCTCCCTCTTTTCTTATAGAGCAGTCATTATAAGCAGTAAAATGGCTAAATTTAAGATCTTTTACTTGCATATTTTCATCATATACTATTTGTGCTATAAGAGCCATTTCTGGTTCCATTTGTAAGTTTAGCTCTTTATCTATAGTAGGTAAATTGATCTGCTTACTTGATAGTGGAAAAATACCCAAAAAGCTATCTGTTTTTGGTATATAAAAAGGAAAAATTCCTTTTGGTTCATTTGCCTCTTTTGTTTGTATATCAACAAAATCTTTATCTTCACCAGCTTGTTCTAAATGATAAGCAAAGTTACCAGCTATCCCTAAGCCTATGAAATTATTAAGTTCTTTTATATTCATTATTACTCTCTTTTATATATTTTACGATAATTTTTAACTTTATTCTTTTTATCTAAAGTATTATTAAAAAATATTATAAAATAGCTTTTTTTTCTT
>JAAYJJ010000172.1 GCA_012522985.1 Aliarcobacter butzleri | reverse complement strand
TATCTAAGTTTTTTGATGGATACTCTTTGATAATATCTGCACTTTTTGTATCTACCAATCTTACTATACCACTCTCATCTGTTGTAATATACTGTTTTTTATCCTCACTAAGTACAAAATCAGAAAAAGAAGATGTACTAAATTGAGTATTATAGATTAGCTCTTTTTTAGATATATTATACAAAATATGCTCATTTGTAAGAAGTCCTATTAAAACAGTTGAACTATCTATATATCTTGCTTTTTTGATAAAGTATTTACTATCTATATCTATAAGTTTTTCTAAAACCTCAGCTTTATATCTCCAAAGAACCCTATATCCACTCTCACCTTCACTTACAAAGATAATATCATCACCCAAAACATCTACAGAGTAGATTTTGCTATTGATTATATCACCCATAAAATCTTTGATTTGTGGAATAGTAATAGAAGATAGTATCTCTTTTGTATCTAAATCTATCAAATCTATTTTACTAGCATCTGTTGCTACATATAAGATATTATCTTTTATAATCATATCTTGAACATCACCACTTGCAAAGATTTTTTGTGTTGGAGATAGAGTTTGTTGCCCAAATAAACAAATAGCAAAAAAGCTTAAAAGTAGTAAAACTCTTTTCATGACTCTTGCTCATCTAATATCTTTTGCATATCTCTAATCCCTGCTTCAATTTCGTTGAAATGTTTTGGTGTAACATCAGGATCTTTGGACCATTTGACACTTATATCGTTGTTGTGTTTAGCTCCAAGCTGGGTAATAGCAAAAGAAAACTCATCTATATTATCACAAATATACCCCTCTTTATCTATACTATCTACTACTCTAATAAACCATTTATTTTCATCATTTAACTCTATATGAGCTAAAATTTCCGTTGTACTCATTTTTCACCTCCAAAATCTATTTCCAACTTATTGCATCACTAGGACAAACCTTAACACAAAAGCCACAGTTTGTACAAAGATCTTCTTTAATCTCTGGTCTAAACATACCCAAAAACTTAATAGCATTATCCAAACATGGATCTTTGCAACTAAAACACATAACTTGGTTCCAACTTAAACATTTTAGTATATCAATACTAAATCTTGCTTTGATTTTTGATTTATATTCTAGCTTTAATACATCTCTATCACAAGCTAAGGCACACTCATCACAATATGTACAACCACTTTTGCTAAAATCCAATATTGGTGTTTTATCTTCAGAGATTATTATAATATGTTCTTTACAAAAAGTTACACATTTACCATCACACTCCAAGCACTCTTTATAAAAATCATTTTCATCTGCAAAATAAGGAGGTCGAACACTTCTTTGTTCCTCTTTTTTGCCTCCAAATTTTGAAGCAAGAGAGCCAAAAAGCTCTCTTTTGCTTATATCTTTAGTTTGCAAGAGTATCCAAACCTTCTAGCAATCTATCTCCAGTCCAATTTGATTTTTGAGTTCCATCTTTATCTATAAAATCTGGTTCAAAAACATTGATTGGAGCATCACCTTGACTTTGTGGAGCGTGACATTGAACACAGTTAAATCTAGCAGCTGATAAATCTTCTAGTTTTTGAATTTTTACTTCATTGTTCATCTCATCAACTGTTTTTACAAACTTTTCTCCATCAACTAACTTATGTAGTGGTCTAAAGCTCATAAAATGTGATGATGGTAAAGGAGTAGCACCCATACTCTCAGCAACATCTGGCATATGACAAGTAATACATTGATTATCATCTCTTGTAATTTCCATCATACCTTCTGTATCGTGTGGTATCATAGGTGGAGCATCTTGAAACGCTCTTTTAAACCTTGTACTTGTTCCTGCTGCATCTTCGCTATATTGTGTAACATCAGCTACAGAACTATCATCATATACACTAGCTTTTCTTAAGCCAATATCCTCAGCTTCAAGCATTGGTTTTGCTTCTACTTTTTTAGCATTGCTATTGGTTGCATTTGCATTTGTACATCCACTTAGCACTGCACCAGCTACTATAACGCTAATAGTTAATTTTGTTATTGTATGCTTAATCATTTTTTATTCTCCTCATAAAACTTTCTTATTGAAAAATTTAGAGCATCATCATCACAAACTTCAACACATCTACCACAGTTTGTACATTCACCATTTAAAACCTGCTCACTTGATTTTCCTATCATAAACAAAACTTGATTTTCTGGACAAACTTCTTTACATTTCATACAAAGGGTACATTTATCAACATCGTGATCTACTCTAATCAAACTATATCTGCCAAGAAGTGAATAAAATCCACCCAAAGGACAAATATGACCACACCAACCGTTTTTTAAAACAAATAAATCAAATAAAAATATAACAAGCATAGCAGCCCAGCCAAAGCCTAATCCAAAGATTATACCTCTATGAGTCATACCTATAGGAGAAATAAGCTCAAATGCTGCTACTCCCATAAAAAATGAGATAATAAAGGATAATCCCAAAGCCCAATATCTTATATTTCTAGTTGCAGGTTGTCTTTTTTGGATTTTATTTAATCCTGATTTTCTTCTTATATAGTTACTTAAATCTGTTACCATATTGATTGGACAAACCCAAGAACAAAAGACTCTTCCACCAACAATAAAGTAAAATAGTGCTATTATAATAGCTCCTATAATCACATCTATCGCCAAAACTGCTCCAGCACTTAACATCTGCAAAACTGCAAAAGGATCACTAAGTGGTATCATATCAAACAAAAGTGATGAGCTTAAATCACCTACTAATATCTTCCAACCCCAAACATTTGCACCAAAATAAAGAATAAGTAAGGAGAGTTGACTTACTCTTCTTAGGATTAAAAACCGATGTTTATATATAAAGTTAATCATCTAATAATCCTCCCAAGTCATTTAGTGAATCTATAGCTTTTTCTTTGCTAATTTCTGTTTTTGTTGTTTGACTAGTAGCATGTTCTAGTCTTGCTTCATCTGCCTTATCCCAACCTTTGATATAATAATCACCTGCTTTTCCAATAATTGCATCTCTATGAACTACTGTAATAGCTGGTTTTTCTGTAACACAAGCCTTTTCACAAAGTCCACATCCTGTACAGATATCGTTATTTACTACTGGTTTTAAAAATGCATGTTTTCCTGTTCTTTCGTTTTTTTCGTGAACCAAATATAATGCCTCGCCTAAGAGTGGACAAGCTCTATAACAAGCATCACACTGAATTCCCCAAAAAGCTATACAATTTAGTGTATCAACAACTGCCACACCCATTCTTGCTTTGTTTATATCTAGCTTTCCATCTGTACTTACGAGCATTTCATCCAAAGCATTTGTTGGACAAACTGGCACACAAGGTATATCTGGGCACATATAGCAAGGAATATCTCTTGCTATAAAATATGGTGTTCCCATAGGAAGATTTTCACCTGGTTTTGCAAGTCTCAAAGTATCAAAAGGACAAGCTATAACACACATTCCACATTTTATGCAAGATTTCAAAAACTCCTTTTCAGGCAATGCCCCTGGAGGCCTAAGAGCCAATGTATTTGCCTTCACTTCATCTACATAAGCACTCCATACAAGCCCACCAAGAGCAGCTAATCCAGCTGTTCTTGAAATGTTTAAGAAAAATTCCCTTCTATTTTCGTTTGCTAGTTTTTTCATTTTTACTTCTTTATTCTCTTTTAAAACATCTTTTGGATTAATATTGTTCAAACCAATACACCCTCTTACGCTTTATATATTTTAACCGCACATTTTTTGAAGTCTGTTTGTTTTGATTGCGGACAAGTTGCATCCAAACAAACTTTGTTTATTAAAACTTTCTCATCAAACCAAGGTACATATACAAGTCCTCTTGGAGGTCTATTTCTTCCTCTAGTTTCCACTCTTGCTTTTACTTTACCTCTTCTACTTTCAACCCAACAATATTCACCCTGTTTTACACTGTTTTTCTCTGCATCTTTTGGGTGCATATAACAAAGTGCTTCTGGAACTGCACGATATAGCTCTGGAACTCTCATAGTCATAGTTCCACTATGCCAATGCTCTAGCATCCTACCTGTACATAACCATGTATCAAACTCTTGATCTGGAGTCTCTGGATAATCCATATATGGTCTTGCAAAGATTTTTGCTTTGTTTTTTAGAGATGTTTTATCTTTATTTGTTACACCTTTTAGATCTCCATATGGAAGCTCTTTTGCTAGTGTACCATAAAATGCAAACTCAGTATGGCCTGTTTCGGCTCCATATTTTTTTGCATATGGGTCATATTGAGTATTAAATCTCCATTGTGTCTCTTTACCATCAACAACTGGCCATTTTAATCCTCTTACTTTATGATATGTATCAAAGTCTGCTAAGTCGTGAGCGTGTCCTCTACCAAAATCTGCATACTCTTCAAATAGATATTTTTGGATAAAGAAACCATAACCTTCAAATACCTTACCATCACTACCTAGTACTTTTCTGCTATCTCCATAACCTTCAGTATTATCATAACCTTTTTGTACTGGGTCATTTTGATCTAGTTTGTATGATCTTGCTCTTTCATTTGCAAATAAAATCTCATACATTGTTGTATCTTCGCTATATCCCATTTTTTTAGCTTCTGCTATAAGATCTGGTAGTGCCTCTTTTCTTGGGCCACTTGGAGCATATCCACCCCATACATCTTTAACTGTAAATCTTTTTGATAACTCTACCCATTGCCATGTATCACTCATAGCATCTCCAACAGGAACTACTTGTTGTCTCCAAAGTTGTGTTCTTCTTTCAGCATTACCATATCCACCCCATTTTTCATATATCATAGCTGATGGTAAGATAAGATCTGATACTTTTGCACTAATACCTGGATATCCATCACTTGTAACTATAAAGTTATCCATTTCTCTTGCTGCTTTTATCCAATGACTTGCACTTGCTGTATCTTGGTATGGATTACAAACATTTACCCATGCAAATTTAATAAGTCCATCTTCTATATCTCTATGAATTTTCATAATATGTTGAACACCAACTGGGTTTATAGTACCGTGTGGAACTTTCCATACATCTTCACAGATTTTTCTATGATTTGGATTTTCTATCATCATATCTGCTGGAAGTCTATGCGTAAATGTACCAACCTCTCTTGCTGTACCACATGCACTTGGCTGACCTGTTAAACTAAATGCTCCACTTCCAGGGTGAGCTTGTTTGTTTAGTAAAAAGTGAACATTATATGATAGTGTATTTACCCATGTTCCTCTTGTATGCTGGTTCATACCCATAGTCCAGAAACTTACAACTTTTCTTCCTTTTTCTATATATAAAGCTGCTAGTTGTTTTAGTTTTTCTTTAAACTGCTCTATTGGCTCATCTGGATCACCTTTTGATATTTGTGCAACATAATCAACAGTATATGGAGCTAGGAATTTTTTATACTCTTCAAAAGAGATCTCCCAGTGTGCAAGATTTCCTGCTATATGATCCATTTTATCTCCAGCTTTATATCCAAAAGGCTCTAGTGCTGGACCTTCAGTAGGTGAAACTATAGTTTGCATCTCTTTTTTGATGATTTCCATCTCTTTAGCACTATATTTACCCTCTTTTAGAGATTTTTCACCCTCTCTTCTCATACCATAACCAATATTTACAGGTTGCGAACAAAATACGATATGTTTATTTACAAAATCCCAATCAATAGCTTCTGGATGATTATATACTATCTCATGAGCTATATAGTTCCATAAGGCAAGGTCTGTATTTGGTGTAAAAATAATCTCAATATCAGCTATATCTGAAGTTCTATGTGTATATGTTTGGATACTTACTATTTTTACTCTATCTGGATCTGATAGTTTTCTATCAGTTACCCTTGACCATAAAATAGGGTGCATTTCTGCCATATTTGATCCCCATGCTACAACAGTATCAGTAAGCTCAATATCATCATAACATCCACTTGGCTCATCTATACCAAATGTTTGGTAAAAACCAACAACCGCACTAGCCATACAGTGTCTTGCATTTGGATCAAAAGCATTAGATCTAAATCCAGCTCTCATCATTTTAAGCGATGCATAACCTTCCATAATAGTATATTGACCTGATGCAAATACACCAACACCCTCTGGACCACTCTCTTTTAAAGCTCTTTTGATATGTTTTTCCATCTCATCAAAAGCTCTTTTCCATGAAACTGGTGCAAATTTACCATTTTTATCAAATTCGCCCTTAGAGTTTACTCTAAGAAGTGGAGTTTTTAATCTATCTGCTCCATACATAATCTTAGCATTAAAATAACCTTTAATACAGTTAAGTCCTCTATTTACAGGAGCTGCTGGGTCACCTTTGACTGCGACTATTTTGCCATCTTTGGTTGCTAGCATAATACCACATCCAGTACCACAAAATCTACATGCAGCCTTATCCCATCTCCATCCAGCTTCAGCTGCTGTGGCTTTTGCACTTAAGCTGCTTGGTACACTCATACCTACTGCTGCTGCTGCACTTGCTGCTGCTGAGCTTTTCAAAAAATCTCTACGATTTAAAGACATTTCTTTGTCCTCCTTATATTGATTCATAATCAAAGAGTAGAAGTTTCTTAGATTAATGAAGTAATTTTATCAATAAGGTAAACTTAAAGTCTTTGACCTCGGTCAAGAAGATTATATTTAGTGGAAATTATACTACAAGCCCCTATTTTAGGTAATAGGAGCTTTTATTTATTGTTTTTTATTGTAAATTATTAAAGTTTTCTTGAAGTTTTTGTAGTTTTTTAGCAGTTACTGCTAACTCTTCTAGGGATTGTATAGCTATATCTTCACTAGTATTTAAGGTTTTTTTCAACTTTTCATTCTCTACATTTTCTGATTCATACTCATCAATAGAGATATTTGCTAGTTTTTCTATAGCTTTTTGAGACTCTTCTAAGGCTAAATTTGCTTGAGTTATGATTTGGTTTATATCTTTTGTAAAGCTATCTATATGCTTTGAAGCAACACTTAGCTCATCAGTCTCTTCACCTTCAGCGAACATTACAGGCTTATTTGGTGTAGTAAGGTTTGATATCTCTTTAGACCTTGATACAAAGCTTTCAAATAGTGATTGAATATTTAAAATCAAAGCAAAAGCATATGAAATAAATAGTATAGATATCAAAATAGCAATATATTGAAAATTTTGTAAAAACTTTCTTTGCTCTTTAGAGTATAGACTATATGCTGATACTAATTCATCTACACTATTTAAAAGTATAATATTTTTTATAGCTATTTTATCTAACAATCTCTCTAAAGAGACCTCATTATCAACAAAACTATTTGCATCTTCTTTAAAAAGTTCAAGTTCACTAGAGATTTTATCTAAAGTCACTAATAACTCACTACTATTTTGAATATTGCTATAGTCTTTAAAAAATAGTATTGTTTTTTCAAAACTATCTAATGTTTCATAAAAGCTTTTAAAATCACTCTTATTTCTATCTACTGCAAAGCCATTGATATGCAATAACATCTTTTGTGTTAGCATTCTTTGTTTTGCTATCTTATCTAATGTATTTAAATTAACATCCAAAGTTATAGCTTGTTGTATAATCTCTTCAGATAGTTGTAATAAAAGTTTATCTTGATCTATTAGTTTATTATGATACTCTTTTGATAGTTTTCGCTTTTCTAAAAAAACAACTATATCTTGATGAAAATCATTCCAAATATTTATAATAACCTCCAAAGAACTTTTGATTCCTTGTGTTGGTGGGGCATATAAACCTCTTTGGATATTACCTAAATATAAGTCATTTAAAGAGTCATCAAACTCTTTAATGCTTTTTTCTAGCTCATCTTGAAGATGTTGTGAGACGTGATCATACAAAAGTATCTCTTTTGCTATCTTTTGAGTAAGCATTCTTTGTTTACCAGAAACATTTACTATATTTGCATCTTGGGTTGTTTTATTGTTTAAATATACGGTAACTCCAGCCATAGTTATAGTAATAAGAGATAAAATTGTAGTAATAAATTTAATTTTAGATGTTATTTTTACCATTTTCATTGGATCTCTCCTTTTTGACTATTCATAACAAGCACGTAATCCTTCCATATCTATTATTTGTAGTTTTTGTCCATCATTTTGGATTAAATTTTGTCTAAGAAGTTTATTTAATATTCTAGATAGTGTTTCTGGTTGGATATTTAGCATATAAGCCACTTCTCCTTTTTTTAGGGTGTTAAAACTCTCCAAATCATGAGCTAACATAAAAGCAACCTTAGCAGTACCATCAAAAACTATCTCTCTATTTATAATACATTGAAGCATCTTTGTTTTTTTGGCAAACTCTTTTATGATATTTAATAAAAACTTAGTGTTTGTCGAAAAAATATCTTTAAATGCACCATAATCAAAGATTAAAACAGTAGAATCTTTTATAAACTCTGCATTTGCATAGCAACCTATAGTTCCATCAAGATCAGTGATTTCTGAGATTAGATTGCCTTCATTTATATTGTACATAAAAATCTCATTATCAAGTCTATCAACTTTATAGATTTTTAAAGCTCCGCTAGATAAAAAATAGATATTTTCATTTTTATCTTTTTCATAAAAAAGAATATTACCTTTATAATATTTTTTAATCGAAGTAGCATTTGCCAAAGCATCTAGCTCCTCTTCACTTAAATCAAAAAACAAAGGATGTTGATATAAATACTCTTTTTGTTCTACCACCTAAAAACCTTATAAATTGCTACTACAAATATTTGAGTGTGCTAATAGTATCATAAACTTTATAAGTATCACTTGATGAATGTCAATGAAATATCTTTAAATTTTTGATAAATTAAGACTCAATTATCTCTATAAGGAACTCAATATGACCTTAGAAAAATTTGAACAAGAGGTTTTAACTTTGAAAAAGTTTTTTGAAACATATTGCATAGGCAAGGGTTATGAATGCAAAGAAAGGAATATAAAAACAAGCTACAAAAACAAAGAGTTTGAGTTTAAGTTTTTTATATGTGATAAATCCTATGAACTAGTTTTATACGCTATAGATAGGCTTTTAGAGTGTCCACATGAAGAAAAGCCAAAGTGCAGAACATGTCCAGCACCTTGCTATGAAAAACAAAAGTACAAAGAAGTAGCAAGAGTTATGAAATATAGCGGTATTAGACTTGGTTTATCTAAAATCAAGCGGTTTTTTGGTGGCTAATTTCATAAAATGTTTTCTCTAAAAAGTCGTTATTTACTACTTTTTTGGGATCTTTCCACAAATCATGAAGTTGGCACTTTCTATCTTGATTGCAAAGTCCACCACCTAAAATACAAAGCTTATAACTATCATCTTCTAAAGCATTTAAAACATCTTTGATAGTTAGTTGCTTAGTATCATGTGCTAAAACAAATCCCCCTGCTCTTCCTTGTATAGCAGTTAGGACACCATTTTTTGACAACTTTGTCATAATCTTTGTTAGATATTTATATGGGATATCAAGACTTTGTGAAATCTCTTTTGCACTATAGAGTTTTTGTGGCTCCAAAGCGATAAAAGAGATGGTTTTCAAAGCATATTGTGATGTTGCATTTAAATTCATTTTATAATACTCTCTTATATTGTTGTAATGACATTTTAACAATTTTTTATTTTTTTGTCAAGAAATACTACCTTTAAGTAGTATTTAATTTAAAAAGGTATATAGTTCGTTTAATACTATCTACAGGTAGTAAATATAAAAAGGAGATATTATGGGTAAGTCTATTATGGATCGATTCACGAGCAAAAAGACTCTATATGCCTCTTTTTGGATAGTTTCCACCTTTATGGCAACTATTTTATTCTATTTTACAGCAAACCTTGCAAAAGAAGTCCCTCCACTTCCAAAGCAAGTAAGTTCCGTAAACGGCGAAGTACTCTATACCTATGATGATATCGTAAATGGTAAGGCAATGTTTCAACAATTTGACCTTATGGATCATGGTGGTCAGTTAGAAAGAAAAATAGTTCCTTATTTTTTCTTATTATTAACCTTATCTATGATAGGATATCTATATTGGAATAGTAAATGGTCTTGGTTACTTATGGTTGTACCTATTGTTTTACCTCTTGGATTTTTAGTTGAATATGCAGGATGGTTGTATTGGTATGGACATAATATGCAAGATTGGGGGGCTTTTACAATAAAGCCTTTTATGCCAACAGTTTTTGGAGATGGTAAAGTTGCACAGTTTACAACACACTCTTATCCATCTACAGGGTATTATATTATGATTGTAGCAAGTATTTTAAGCATACTTGCAGTCTTTTCTAGAATAAAAGAGCAAAAAGAGGCTTAAGAAAGAAATTTAGATGAAAAAAATACTATTTTTATTACTAACTAGTACTATACTTTTTGGTTCAGCTTTACAAGAGGCTATCGACAATGCTCCTTCTGGAGCTAAGATAACTCTTCAAGCTGGTGAGTATCATGGGAATATTGTTATAAATAAGCCCATAACTTTAGATGGTATAGATAAAAGTGCAGTAATTGTTGGTGATTATAACGCAAGTGTAATCACCATCAAAAGCTCAAACGTGGTAATAAAAAATCTCACCATCAAAGGTAGCGGTGAAAGTGCAGAAAAGATTGATAGTGCTATAGTTGCTTTAGAATCAGATAATATTACAATAGAACATAATCATATCGAAGATTGTCTTTTTGGTATAGATTTTCAAATGGTAAATAGATCTAGAATCTCAGACAACTATATCACTTCAAAAGATCTAGAGCTTGGTATTAGAGGTGATGGTATAAGACTTTGGACTTCACATGACAATCAAGTACTTAACAACACAGTCTATAAATCAAGAGATTTCGTTATATGGTATTCTAGTGGAAATATTATAGAAGATAATTATGGTGCTTACAATAGATACTCCTTGCATTTTATGTATGCAGGAAGAAATATGGTAAGAAACAACTTATTTGAACATAACTCTGTTGGAATATTTTTTATGTATAGTAGTGGAACAACAGCTATAGGTAATACTGTTAGAAACTCTATAGGGGCATTTGGTGTTGGTTTGGGACTAAAAGATGCATCTGACTTTACTATTATGGATAATAACATAATCTATAATGCAAGAGGTATATATCTTGATCAATCCCCTTTTCAACCAGGTAGCATAAATACATTTAAAAGAAATAAGATTCTTTACAACTCTCATGGTGTAGAATTTCAAATGTCAAGAGAAAGAAGTGTATTTAATGAAAATATAATAAAAGGTAATATGGAGCCTATAGTCAATGCTTCACCTAGAAGTAATTTACTTGCAAATGATTGGAACAATAACTATTGGGATGATTATGAGGGCTTTGATAGAGACAAAGATGGCATAGGTGATATTCCTTTTGAGCATTATGTTTATGCTGATAAGATATGGCTTTACAACCCAACTGTAAAGTTTTTTTATGGCTCTGTAGTGATGGATTTACTTAACTTTTTATCTAAGTTTATACCTTTTTCAGAGCCAACTCTTTTGGCAATAGACGAAAGACCATTAATGGAGTGGAAATTTGAAGACGAAGAACAAAGATAGAAGAGATTTTGTAAAATTAGGTGCTGGTGCCCTCTTTTTCGGAACATTACTTGGTGGTGGAGCATACCTAGCACCTAAGTTAAAATCCCAAGAGTCGCTTTTGAGACCTCCTGGGGCATTGGAAGAAAAAGATTTCTTAGCTACTTGTATCAAATGTGGACAATGTGTTCAAGTATGCCCATACCATTCACTTTCATTGCTTGATATTAGCCATGGAAGTAGTGTAGGAACACCATTTTTAGACCCAAGAGAAAGAGGTTGCTATCTATGTGACTTATTTCCTTGTGTTCTAGCTTGTCCTAGTGGTTCTTTAAATCATGATGTAACAGAGCCTCATCAAGTAGAGATGGGAATAGCATTTTTAAAACGTCCTGATAGATGTTTGGCAATGCTTGGACAAAATGTAACAGAAGAAGATCTTGCTTTGATTTTAACTCACTCTAACAAAAATGAAAGAGAAGCTAAAGTCCTAGAAGATCTTAAAAAGTTTATTGGAAAACCATGTACAATATGTGCAGATATGTGTCCATATCCAGAACAAGACAAAGCAATAGCAATGGTTCAAGATAGTAGTGGCAAGTGGTATCCAGAGGTAAGAAGTGAGTGTGTTGGATGTGGAGTTTGCGAAGAGCTTTGTCCTACCAAAGGAGAAGCTGCTATCGTTATGATTCCTAGAGCAAAATATTCGGAGGTATATGGATGAAAAAGTTAATTTTTTTAGCTTGTGTAGCATTGATTTTTGGTGCTTGTGGCGACAAGGAGAGTAAAGATGACAAATCTTTCAAAGAAAAAAGTACTCCAGCACTAGTTACTACAAAAGGTACTACACCTCAGATTACAGTGACAGAGGGTGCAACTACAATAGAAAAAGATAATCCCTTTATTAGCTATGATTTAGATGGAAATAGAGTTGTTCGTATAGCTCCTGATGGAGAAGAAACAGCACTAACAAAGCAAATAGGTGCATTAGCTACTATTAGAAATAGTTATGAAACTATAAATGCAAAACTCTTATCAAAAAGACTAAGCAAAAACTATATACTCAAATGTTCAGCTTGTCATGACGACTATGCAAACGGTGTTATAGGGCCATCTTTATTAGATAAAAGTGCTGATGAGATAGCAAATATGATAAAAGCATATAGAGAAAAAACAAAAGTAAATGTTTTAATGAAAGACTTAGTTGCAAAAATGCCTGATAGTGAGATAGAATCTCTAGCAAATGAAATTGCAAAATTAAACCAAGAAGTTAAGGAGTCTAGAAATGAATAGTAAGAAAATTGTTGGTATAGTTATAGCAGTAGTTGTTATAGCATTGATGGTTATGATGATGTCTCAAACTTCATCAACAAAACCAGCACAAGAATCAAAAGTTCAAGAACAACAAGCAGCACAAGCTGTAGCAAAAATAGATGAAGGTCCATCAGAAGAGGAAAAAATGCTTCAAGATCTTAAAAAACAAGCTGGAGCTAGTTTAGATCATGATGTAAGTGTATTTTATACTGTTAGATGTTCTTCTTGTCATGGAAAAGGTGGAGAAGGTACTATAGTAGCTCCTGCTATTGCTGGAAAATCATATGATTATATTTTAGAAAAAATAGATGATTATAGAAACAATAGAGTTCCAAACTCTTTAATGCAAGGCTTATTAACAAATGTTAGTGAAGATGATGCAAAAATTCTTGCACAAGAGATCTCTAAATTCAAATAAAGGTTACTATAAATGGATAAATATAATACAAGAGCCAATATAGAAAATACCAAATTCTTTGATACTTTTATCTCTCAGGATTTAGAAGGTAAAAAAAGGCTTGGTATTAGATTTTATAGATGGCTAAGTGTAATATCTATACATCTGTTGTTTGTCCTATCATATTGGATTGATTTACAGATGTTAGAAGGTACTCTTAGTGGCTCAAGATTTTTAGGTTTTCACCTAATAGATCCTTTTATGACTTTGCAAGTTTTTGCAGCACACCATAGTATACCAATAAACTTAATTATTGGTACACTAACAATTATTATAGTCTATATCTTAGTAGGTGGTAGAGCCTATTGTTCTTGGGTTTGTCCATATACAATAATAGGCGAAATTGGTGAAAAACTACATAAAAATTTGGTAAAGAAAAAAATTGTCAAAGAAAGAGTTTATAACCATAATGTTAAATATGTTTTTTGGGCTATATTTTTAATCCTTGCTTTTGTTAGTGGCTTTTTGGTATTTGAAACGTTTAATATTGTTGGAATACTAAGTAGAGCTATTATATATGGCTGGACTGTAGCACTAGGTTTTGTTGCAGCAGTCTTTTTGATAGAAGTATTTTATTCCCAAAGAGCATGGTGTAGATATGTATGTCCAATTGGAACAACATATGGACTTATTGGATGGCCAAGTGCAACAAAAGTTGTATGGGATGATAAATGTGATCACTGTAGAGTCTGTATAGAGGTTTGTTTAGTTCCACATGTATTAGAGATTGTAAAGAAAAATGCCGATAGACAAGGCAAAAGTGAACTAGCAATCTTAAGTGGTGATTGTACACTATGTGGTAGATGTATAGAGGTGTGTCATAAAGATGCACTTAGATATGATACAAAATTGAAGAAGCTGATATGATAGAAATTAAAAACTTAACAAAGGTATTTGGAACACAAGTCTCACTTGATGATATAACACTTACATTAAACAAAAATGAAGCTGTTATCATCATGGGACAAAATGGTGCAGGTAAAACAACACTTGTAAGAAGTATTTTAGGTCAATACATCCCTACCAAAGGGAGTTTGACTATAAATGGCAAAAATCCATTTAAAGATAGGGTTAATACTATAGATTTGATAGGGTTTGTACCACAACTTCCACCACCTATTAAACTAACTGTAAAAGAGCTTATTGATTATGCAAAAGTCTCTAGTAAGGTTGATACAAATACAGTTGTTAGTCACTGTAAAGAGATGGATTTGGATATAAAAGATCACTTTAAAAAAGTCTTTTTCAAACTGTCTGGTGGTATGAAACAAAAACTCTTAATCTCTATAGCATTAGCAAGAAACCCTGATATTTTTATATTTGATGAACCAACTGCAAATCTTGATCCAAAAGGACGAGAGAACTTTTATAAACTTCTAAACAACTATTCTGATGATAAACTCTCTATTTTTATTAGCCATAGAATAGAAGAGGTATCTCATATAGTAAATAGAAAAATTGAGATGGATTTAGGAAAGGTGGTAGCTGATGAAAAAATTTAGTCTTTTATTGCTATTTGTTATATCTATCTTTTTTAGTGCTTGTGATTCTACTATAGATACAAGTGCAAAAGAGGTTAAATATGATAGGGAAGTTTGTGAAAGATGTAAAATGATCTTAAGCGAACGAAACTATGCAGTTCAACTTATCAATCCAAGCAATGGTAAAAGATATTATTACGATGATATCGGATGTGCTATTTTATGGTTTGATAAAGAACATATTGAGTGGGAAAAAGATGCTATTATCTATGTAGCAGATGTTCAAACTGGTGAGTGGATCAATGCTTATGAAGCTTTTTGGACTTATGGAGCAGTAACTCCAATGGATTTTGGATTTAGTGCAAATAAGTATAAACAAGAAGATAAAGAAAACTTTAGCTACAATTATGTTAGAGATAGAGTGTTAGGTAAACCGCAATGAGAAATTTATTTTTAGTATTTAGTACGGACTTAAAAGAATCACTAAGATCTAGATGGTTTTTAGTATATACGCTTCTTTTTGGTGGGATTATAGCTTTGTTTTTTATAACTGGGATCACCGAATCAAGAATCCAAGGATTTAGTGGACTTAGTAGATTGTTACTTATATTTATAGAGATTTGTATAGGGATTATTCCTATCTTTATACTTATAAATACAGTAAGAACCATAGCAGGTGAGAGAGATAGCAATATCTTAGAATATATGCTTTCATTTCCTATATCTTTAAGAGATTACTTTTTTGGGAAATTTTTGGGTAAACTTTTTAGTGTTACTATACCTATTTTTGGAGCTTTGGCTCTAGCTTTAGTATGGGGTGCATTTAAAAGTGTTGATATTCCTTGGGGAGTATTTTTATACTATATTGGTTTGATAATAGCTATGAATATAAGCTTTTTAGGGCTTAGCTTTTTTATCTCTTCTTTAGTCAAAACTCAAGAAGTAGCTCTAGGAATAGCTTTTTTTATATGGTTATTATTACTAGCATTGATTGATATTTTATTAATAGGGGCTTTGATTAAATCAACTGCTAATCCTGATTTAGTCTATTCTATAGCATTATCAAATCCTTTGCAAGTTTTTAGAATTGGTGCTATAGCTCTTTTTGATCCAGAACTTGCTGTTATTGGACCAGCTAGTTATTTTATACTAGATGAATTTGGTAAAGAGTTTTTAGCAATTTATTGTATAGCATATCCTATAGTATTAGGAGTGATTTTTAGTTTATTTGGTTATTTTATATTTAAAAGAAAGGATTTAGTATGATGAGAATTGTTATTTCTTGTTTGCTTATAGTCAATTTTTTATTTGCTCAAGTAGAGAGCTTATTAGGAAAAGATTATGAGTCATTAAATATTACTCAAGAGATTTGTCCAATCAAAGATGTATCCATACCAAAAAACAAAGATTGGCTTGGATATATCCAATACACAAATGGTGATATTACAGCACTTAGCTCTCCAAAATATACTTTTGTACTTTATATCAAAGAAACAGAAGTACTAAAAAGAGATGATATAGCAAATCTATATCTAACAGATCATAAAACAGGTAAGCTAATAGATGCAAAAACGGCTTATTATGTTTTTGGTAGTAGAATTATGAGTGTAGGTGGAGATGATATCATACCTTTTGCAAAAGAAAGCGATGCAAAAGAGTTCTTGGATAACAACGGCGGAAAACATATCTATAGAGTAGATAGAATGACTGCTAACTTTATAAACTATTTAGATATGAGATGAAACAGGTAAAGCTTTTTTCTTACCTTCTTATATCATTTTCTTTAGTTGGAGTACTGCTTATATTTCATGCTATATATAAGTCCTCCAACTCTAAACACAAAGGCCCATCAACAACTGTTGGGCTTACTTATTTAGTAGGTAACCCTTATCAAAACAATACCATGTATTTTAGACACTTTGAATACAGTGATTATTTTAGTGGGCATTTTTATTTTCCATCTAGTCCAATTCTTGGCGATGAAGCATTTATCTATAAGGCTCAACAAAAATGAATATAAAACTTTTAAATTATGCACTATCTTCTATTTTTAGAAAAAAAACAAAAAACCTAATCTTGTTTTTTGGACTACTATTTTCTGTATCTTTGCTGATTTCATCACTTTTTACAGCTTTTTCACTTAAAACTATGGTTTTAAAAGAAATCTCATCTATGCCTGAGATTACCGTTCAAAAAGTCTTAGGTGGTAGAACAGAGCTTATAGAAAAAGATAAAATCTATGAAATCCAACAAATCAAAGGTATAAGTAGTGTAAAAGAGAGGGTTTGGGGATATTATTATTTTCAACACAGACGTCTTAACAATGAAGGAGTAAACTTCACTATAGTAGGACTTGATCTGTATATGGATGAATACAAAGACTCCCTAAGTGATGTAGCGTTAAAATACTATGATGTTCTAAATGATGGTAAAATGATCATAGGTAAAGAAGCATATGAGACCATCAAAAAAGGTTATTATGAAGATTTTTTCCACTTTTATACTCCTGAGGGCGAAAAAATAAAAGTTGATGTAGGTATGGTTATAGATGAGCTAGAGAGTTTTGAGGGTAGTAGTATGATGATAGTCTCTCAAGAAGTAGCTCAAAAAATCCTTGGAGTAAAAGATGGTTATGCTACTGATATAGTAGTTAAGATACCAAATGAAACAGAAATAGACAATATAAAGGATCAAATCATCAAGCTTTATCCTGATTCTAGAGTGATTACAAAAGATGATATCTATTCAGCTTACAATGGTATGTTTGAGTTTAAAAATGGATTTTTCTTAGCTCTTTTTCTAATCTACTCTTTTGCTCTATTTTTGCTGATTTTTGAAAAATCAAGTGGTTTAGGTGAGCTAGAGAAAAAAGAAATAGCAACACTAAGAGCTGTAGGTTGGAAAATTAATGATATTATTAAAGTTAAATTTACTGAACACTTTATTTTGATTTTTACATCTGTAGTAAGTTCTATACTGATTTCTTATATAGTTGTTTTTATCTTTGATGCTCCTATTATCAAAAATATCTTTTATAGCTCATCGGAAAGTTTGCCACCTTTTACAATGGTACCAAATATAGAGATCTTACAAATCCTTGGGATTATTGCTGTTAGTGTTATACTCTATCTTGCTTTGGTTTTGATCCCTATTTGGAGAAGTGCTATAATAGATCCTAGTGAGAGTTTAAAATGATAAAAATAGAAAATCTTTACAAAATATATGAAACACCCTCAAAAGAGGAGCAAATAGCCCTAGATAATATCAACTTAGATATAGAAGAAGGAGAGTGTGTACTTCTTCGTGGACATAGTGGAAGTGGTAAAAGCACCCTACTTTCTATAATAGCTGGTATTTTAAAGCCATCAAAAGGATTTATTGAAGTTGATGGAGCAAAGCTATCAAAAGTACCTGATAACTTCTCTACTATTTTTAGGAGAGACCATATAGGCAATATCTTCCAAAAATACAACCTAATCCCAGACCTAAGCGTAACAGACAATGTAATAGCACCTTTAATACCTACAGATATAAGCTATCAAAAGCTTATAGAACAAGGTACAAGAGCTATGAAAATAGCAAATATCTATCACAAAAAAGACAATCTTGCCAAAAACCTCTCAGGTGGTGAGCAACAACGTTGTGCTATAGCTAGAGCTATGGTAAACGACCCCAAACTAATACTAGCTGATGAGCCAAGTGCCAACCTAGATCCAGAACTAACTCAACAATTTATACAAGAGATGCATAAACTAAAAGAATTGCATAAAACTATTATTATAGCTAGTCATGATGATATACTCTTTAAAAGTGATCTTTTTACAAAAGTGGTTTTTTTAGATAAGGGTAAGATTTATGATATTAACTAGCGGTACAGTCTCATATCTAGGTACTAGTGTAGCTATCTTTTCTTTGGCTACTATTGCTTTTATAGGAAGTGTAAAGATTTTAAAATCTTGGGATTTTAACTCTACATCCAACTTACAATATTCAAATGAAAAATATAGCTTTCTAATCTCAACAATCATCTACTTTTTGTTGATGATAAAGATTATTTTATCTTTTTATATACTTTATCTAATAGACTCTTTAGTTCCTTTTATCAAAGCCGCTATGTGTGGTGTAGGAGTTATCAATGCCACTAGCTATGGTTGGTATCTTTTAGGGCTTAAAATTATTCTTTTGGTTCTTTTTGGGCTATGGATAAGTGCTCATAACAAAGATATGCAAGAGACGAATTATCCATTTTTAAAGTTTAAATTTAGATTTTTTATACTTATTTATCTTCTTTTGATTATAGAGCTTATCTTAGATCTTCAAACTATCATAGGGCTTGATACCCAAAGAATAGTAAGCTGTTGTTCAGTTACCTTTGCAAATACAAATAAAATAGGTGATTTTATCTCTTTATCTAGAGATGATATGGGCATTACCTTTGGTGTTGTTTTTATACTCTATTTTATTTTGGGAGTTTTATCATATTTTAGACAAAAAATCTCTATCGCCTTTGGATTTGTATCAATTATGATGATATATACAGGATTACTAGTAACAATATATACCTTTTCACCCTATGTATATGAGCTTCCTACTCATACATGCCCTTTTTGTTTGATACAAAAAGAGTATCACTATGTTGGATATGCTTTTTATATATTATTGATTTTTGGAAGTTTTTTTGGTATTAAATCAGGATTTAATTACCTTTTTCTTAAAACACTAAATAAAAAAGATATAATTCTTTCTTTAGCTTTAAATACTCTATTTGTTTTAATAGGACTTTATTATGTTCTAGGATACTATTTTCATAATGGTGTGTGGTTATAAATAGGGAGCGTTCAGCATTCAGAGCTAAGCGTTAAGGATTATTAATTTTAAATTTGCTTATTGGTGGATTTTTTTGGAAGTAAGATTTCAATCTTACATATGGTGACACTAAAGTGTCACTTCCACTTGGTATGCACCACAACTCACAACTGAACACTGAACGCTTAACACTTAGCTCTTAATACTTAATCACACTCTTGTGATGGCTTAGCTATATAATAGCCTTGAGAAAAATCAATACCAAGCTCCAAAATCTTCTCATAAACCTCTTTACTACATACAAACTCTGCTATTGTTTGTATATTTTTGATTTTGGCAAACTCTATAATAGTTTTGACTATCTCAAAATGCTCTATATTTGAATCAATATTTTTAATCATAGAACCATCTATTTTAACATAATCAGGTGATAGCTGTAAAAGATAGATAAAGTTAGAGTATCCTGTTCCAAAGTCATCTATAGCTATTTTACATTGATAGCCTTTGATAGTTTGAATAAAGCTTTCTAAAATATCACTATTTTCTATCCCTTCACTTTCAACTATCTCAAAAACCACCCTACCCCAAAAGCTCTTATCTTGCATTTTGCTATTTATTAGCTCTCTTATCTCTTCTGATTGGATATCTTCTATAGTAAGGTTAAGTGAAAACTCTAAAGCACTATCTTTAAACTTCTCAAAAGAGTGATTTATCACTATTTTTGTGATATTGATATATTGTTTTGAGAGCTTTGCAAACTCTAAGAAATAAAATGGACTTATTAGGCTACCATCTTCATCTATCATTCTTACTAAAGACTCATATTTTTCTATCTTTTGTGTATGATTATTATAAATAGCTTGATAGTGTAAGACAAATCTATCCTCTTCTAAAGCCTTTTTGATTTTGGATGTCCAATAGATATTGTTTTTTATAGTTTCTTCTATATTAAATGATTTATCATAAAGTAGATATGATAATCTATTTCTTTTTAGCTCTTTTAGAGTCATCTCAGCGGTATTTAAAAGATTTTCTTTATGCTCAAAAGAGATTGCAACACTCAAAGAGATAGAAGTTTGTAGATCTCCATATATAAAAGTATGATATTTTACACTTTGGATAACACTTTCTACTAGCTTTAAAAACTTCTCTTCTTCTAAACTACTTAATAAAATAAACCTATCACTAGTATATCTATAGATACCATTCATCTCATCCATATAGCTTTTTAAGATTTTAGCTAGTTCTTTAAGTATAAAATCCCCCATACTATTGCCATAAAAATCATTGATATTTGAAAAGTTATCTATATCAAAAAGAGCTACTTTTGGATCGTGAAACTTTGGTATATCTATAAGGAGTTTTTTCCTATTTTGCAAAGATGTAAGCTCATCATATAAAACCATCTTTTCTATTTTATTTTGTTTATCATATATAGCAGTTATATCATGTCTTATAGCAATAAACTCTATTATTTCACCATGGAGATCCAAAATAGGCTTTACTGTAGCATCTACTACATAATATCCACCATTTTTCTTTTTGTTTTTAATAGTGCCTTTCCATGTTTGTTTGGCTAAAATACTCTCCCACATCTCTTTAAAGACTGCTTTATCTACATCTGGATGGTTGATTATAGAGTGGGTTTTGCCTATGGCTTCTTCTTTACTAAATCCACTAGTTTTTACAAAGTTATCATTGACATATTTAATAATACCATCTTTATCTGATATAGTTACTATGGAGCTTTCATTTAGTGCATTTTTGTATTGGTTGATATCATTGTATGCTTTTTGGATAGTGAGTGTTTTTTTGCTTACCTCTTCTTCTAAGTCTATATTGTATGAATTTAAGATTTTATAAGCTACAAAAACTATACCAAGTAGTATAATAAAAACAAAAAACTCAAAACTATAAGATAGCAACTCATAAGTATAAAAATAAGAGTCAATATTTTCTTGAGGTATTTTGATACTTATTACTCCTCTTAGTTCACCTAGTTTGTAATCAGATCCTAGATTATACTTATCTGATACATACTCTGGAGCTGATTCTTTAGTAAAGTGGCATTTAAGGCATGATTGTTCAACCCAAAGAGGTAGGGTGTATTGATAAATATTTTGTTTATTGTCTCTTATCTTTTCAAATATTTGCTTTGTTGATGGTGAGACTTTATATCTTTTGATAGCATCAAGTTCAAACTTATCTGCTTGATTTGATGGATTTCTTGCTTGATCAGAGACTGTTTTGATACTTATAGAAAAAGGATTTGTTTTAGAAAAAAGCTCATTGATTTTAACTATGGCAACTGCTGGAAGAGCATGTATAGTATCTTTATCTAAAGGTATGGTTTTATCTATAAAAAGGCTTTGATAATGCTCTCTATATTTGACTACATAGCTACTTAAAATCTTAGCTTGTTGATAAGCAAAATCCTCTTTATTTTGATCTTGAATATTTTGTGCCAAGACTATTTTTGTAAGCCATACAAGTATAAAAAGAGTCACAATAACAAAAACAAAAAGTTCTTTTTTCCTCTTGATAAACTCCAAAAAATTAGATGCCATAACAACTCTACCTTATTTTATATGTTTTGTATTATAGCAAATTTTTATTAAAAGAGTTTTCAATCTTAATAAATCTCTTTTTCTTAGTCTCTTCTACTATAGTTTTAGCTATTTTATCAGTCATAAGTGCCACATCTTGAGTTTGAGCCGCTATAGAGGCATTGGCTTGAGTTTGTTGATCAAGTCCAGCTATAGCATCATTTATCTGCTCAATACCACTTTGTTGTTCTTTACTTGCTATTTCTATATCTGATATAATATCTATAGTTTTTGTAATATTGTCATTTAATCCAGCATATCCAAAGATCATCTCATTTGCTATGTTTTTACCTTCATTAGCTTTTGCTGTAGCAAGTTCTACTATAGTTTTAATCTCTTTTGCAGCCTCTGCACTTCTTGCTGCTAGATTTCTAACCTCAGATGCCACCACTGCAAACCCAGCTCCAGCCTCACCAGCAGTTGCTGCTTCTACTGCTGCATTAAGAGATAAAATATTGGTTTGAAAAGCTATATTATCTATCACAGAGATTGCTTCATTGATTAGATTGACTTGAGTATTTATCTCATCCATAGAGTTATTTGTTTTTCTTGCCAACACCATTCCCTCTTGTGCTGATTGGCTAAGTTCACTAGCAAAATGAGCCATTTTAACTACATTTTCAGTATTACTTACTATGGTGCTTGTTATCTCTTCCAAAGCCGCAGCCGTCTCTTCTAGATTTGCAGCAGCTTCATTGGAGCTTTGATTTAGTTGATTTACATTTGCTAAGAGTATATTTGAACTTTCACTTAAATGTAATCCATTTGTTTGGTTTTCACTTAGCATTTGATTTATTGAAGTTTGTACTTGATGTATCCCTTTGATAAAATTTTCCAAAACTCCACCTTTTTCATCATTGGGATTAAGGTTTATAACACTTGTATAGTTGTGTTTAGAGTACTCTTGTAAAACTTTATTTATATCTACAAATCTTTGTTTAGTGATATTTAACATCTCATTTAGATTGTTTTTAAACTCCTCTAAAGTGTTATTTTGGGTTGTTTTTTCTATTAGTTGAGAATACCATCCATTTTTAACTCTAGCCATTACTACTTTAGCATCTTCTATTAGGGCATTGTCCTCTTCTATGCTATCTTTGGTTTTTTGTATATTTTGGTTGATAACACCCGCCATTTGCCCAAATTCATCTTTTGAGTTTAGTTTTATTGGCTCAATCTTTGAAGTTTGTCTATTTAAAAACTCAAAAAATGATATTAAACCATTTTGTATAGTACTCATAGATCTTATAGTATTATTTATAAGCCATAGAGTTATAATTATACCTATAACTATAGCAAAAAATACCACAAAACTAGTAATATATATCTGATTATTAGCATTATTGAGTTTTAAATCCATAAGGCTATAGATATCATTATAGAGTTTTATCTCTATATCTCTTAGTAAATCTATAGCTATAGTAGAATGTTCCCACCAAATTCTAGGATCTATATCAAAACCACCCTCTATATTTTTGATATAAGCCTCTTCCATAATATCAAACGTTTTATCTACTGATTTACCTTGAAAATGAGCTTTATGAAACTCACCAAGTTCATAAGTAGCAAGAACAGAAAACTTATCTATATTAACACTCATAGATCTTTTAAGTCCACCAAAAAGTGCAAAATCATATGGATCCATGCTATTTTGTGTAAAAACTTTATTTAACGTACCTCTTGCCAAACCCAAAGACTCTTTAGCAGTAGCTAAATGTGTATAAGCTTGTATAATATTTCTTCCTTCAATATCAGACATTTTATTTGGTATCAAAACCACATTATCTATAGATGTGGAGATCAGTTTAGTATAAAATGGAGCTATTATTTGTGCTGTAGCCTTTAAAGAGTTGATGTCTTCTCTTATATGTTTAAGATCTTGAATATAATTTAAAAGAAAATTATCTCCTTTTGTTTGACTAAAAGTAAGATTTAAATCTCTCAAAGCCCTATCAACATCATCTCTAGCTGTTACAAGAAGATCTCTATTTTGAGTTCCTTTTGAAGCCACATATCCCAAGCTCAAACCTCTTTCTCTTTGTAAAAAGTGAATACATTTAGCCAAGGCTTCACTTTCATATATACTATATTTTGTATTTTCTAAACTATTTTTTTCACCAACAAAATAGACAACTATAACTATAGAGTAAACTATAGCTATCAACAAAGGTGGCACTGCCATAAATAAAAGCTTTATTTTAAGAGGAATATCTTTTAAAAGACTTAACATTTCTACCATCCAAATTTTTTGAGTATATTAGTATAAAGTAGTTATTTTTTGCATTGACCTTAGTCAAAATATGTAAATTCCACTATTTGTAAAGATTATTTATATGAAAACAATATATTTGATTGTTGTCAATGATTTTTATTCTTTGATTTTATATACTTTTTTGTTTACTATTAGGGGGTGGAAAATATGATATTTGATAGACTTAGAGTATATTATAAAAAAGCTGATAAAACAACAGCAACTCTTATCAAAAGGCATATGACATTTTTTATACTTATTAGCTTGATGATAATTTTTAGTTTTGGGCTTTTATATATGATTTCACATATTCATAAACATGATACATATCATATCAACTTAAGTGGCAAACAAAGAATGCTAACGCAAAAAGCATCATATTTAGCTATGAAAATAGAAAAAAACAATAATACTCAAGACAAAAAGGAACTTTTTGATTTGGTTATAACTATGATAAAAAATCACTATTTTTTATCCAAAGAAGTGGTGGTTTATGATCAAAAAACCATAGAAAATATCACTTATCATTTAGATGAATTATATAGTTTAGCAAGAGGATTTTTAGATAATGTATCACCTAAAGATATAGATTATTTTATAGAGATAAATCAAGATCTTCTTATGATGTTTGATAGACTTACTACACTAAAAGAGGAAAAAATCAATGAAATATTTTTTCAATCACGTGTACTTATAGCAATATTTGGATTTTTACTTCTTACACTAGTAACTATCAAGGCTTTTTTTATTTTTAGACCAGCTATTATATCAATCATCAAACAAAAGCTAAAACTCCAAACTCTAAACAAACAACTATCCAAAAGAGTAGCTCATGAAGTTGCTAGACAAAAAGAACAAGAAATGTTGCTTATCCAAAAATCCAAAGAAGCCCAAGTAGGAGAGCTTATTAACAATATTGCACATCAATGGAGACAACCACTTAGTATAATCAAACTCTATATTATGACTCTAAAGCAAGAGTATAGTAACAACATTCTTACCCAAGAAACTTTTGATGAGCTTTCCAAAAAAAGTGAAACCTTAATAGATTATATGTCACAAACTATAGATGATTTTAGAGATTTTTTTATACCATCATCTGAATCAAAAGTTTTTAATGTCATTGATTCTATTAAAAAGATTGAAAAACTCTTAGAACATATGTTTTTATTTGAAAATATCACTATCGATAATAGATTTGATTCATATTCTATGAATCAAGCCTTTATTAAAGGTAAACAAAATGACTTAGAGCATTGTTTAATGATACTTTTGGTTAATTCAAAAGAGGCTATTATAGAAAGAAGAGAAAAATCAAGAGATAAAACCATAGGTAATATCTCTGTTTTTGTTAAAATCTTAAACGACAATGTTATCATCCAAATCAAAGACGATGGCGGAGGGATACCTGTATCTATAAGAAATAATATATTTAAACAATATTTCACTAGCAAAAAAGATACTGGTACAGGTGTTGGACTACATATGTGTAAAAATATTATTAATAACAATTACCAAGGAGATATAGAGTTTTTTGTAGAAAAAGAGTTTACAACTTTTAGTATCAAAATACCTCTTATAAAAGAAGTTAAATAAGAAAATTAAAAGCATAATGTTTTTCTTGGAAGTGAGTTCTCAACCTAACTTGGTGACATTGAAATGTCACTTCCAAAAATAGGAAGTAAGGTTTCAACCTTACCCATTCAAAAAAGTATAATATTCAAAGATATATCACTTAAGAAATGGTGAGACTGAAGTCTCACTTCCGAAAATAGGAAGTAAAGTTTCAACCTTACCTGCATAATATGAATATCAGTTGAGTAAAGGTGACAATAAATCCTCACTTCCAAAATATGGAAATAAAAAAACCCTAGAAGTAAGAACTTCTAGGGTTTAAAGATGTTTGGAGTGAGGGTTAAGTCTTACCTTCTCAATGGGTGACATTGAAATGTCACTTCCAAAGAGTGGGTGAGGTTGAAACCTCACTTCCTAAAAAACAAAAGCTTCTTAGAATTTGAAACCAACTTCTAATCTACCTTTAGTTTCTTTTGTAAAATCAGCTGCATCATCTTTTACTTTTTCTTTACCAAACATTACTTGTGCATATAGGTTGTCAGCAAAGTTATATGTTGCAGTAGCATATGTTTCTTTTGCTTTTAGATCACCCACGATCCCACCATCTTTAGCTTTTGCACTTACATGTGTAAGACCTAGATTAAAATCAGGTAATACATCCATATCAGCATGTAGTAAGTACGCTTTTGCATCAGCAAGACCATTTAGTCCTACATCCCATCCTAGGAAGTTTGCATCAGCATCATCATCAAACGCAACTACACCAGCACCTTTTTTACCTGTTTTACCATATCCAGCTGCTAGATTTACCATATCAGCTACTGATCCACTAACTACAGCTTTTGTAAGTTTTGCTGTTTCAGCACCACCTAAAGTAGTAGCTAAAGCACCACCATCTTTTGCTTTAAATGTTGAATGCATAACTTCTAGTTTTGCAACATCAAGGATATTAAAATCAGCTGCGATACTTAGTGCATTTGCACCAGCTTGTAAAAGGTTACTTCCTTCATCTTTACCTACATGAGCATACCAAACTTGTAAGTTAGCTATATCTTCTACTGGTACTATCATAGCTGCTGCAGTGATATCATTACCTTTTAGATCAACTGAATCATTATTAACACCATCCATGCTATTATTTACAAAGTGTGCAGCAGCAAATGTAGCAAAACCTGCATTATATAGTGCTAATACACCTGTACCTTTTTGTGTTGGATCTATGTTTGAACTACTTTGTGTCCATGGTGTTGGGATAGCTTGTTTACCAACTA
>JAAYJJ010000171.1 GCA_012522985.1 Aliarcobacter butzleri | reverse complement strand
GAGTTGGGAATTTATAATGAGAAGTTAACAACAGATATTAACTCTTATGATGTTATAAAAGATGGATTTACAAAAGATGGTATTAAAAAAGAGATAAAAAGAAGAGAATTAAAGTTTATTGATGATAAAATTAAAGATAACGATATATCAATGGAGTAAATATGGATAAAAAATATAGATTAGTAACTAGAAGTGATATGGATGGACTTGTTTGTGCATCTTTGCTTAAATATATTAATATTATAGATGATATATTATTTGTTCATCCAAAAGATATGCAAGATGGTAAAATAGAGATTACTAATAATGATATTATTACGAATTTACCATATGTTGAAAATGCTTATTTAGTATTTGATCACCATTTAAGTGAAACAATAAGAAATGAAAAAAGAGATAACCATATTATAGTAGCATCAGCACCTAGTGCTGCTGAAGTAGTATATGAGTATTATGGAGGAGATCTTAGTTTTCCACCATCTTTTAGAGAGCTTATGGATGCAGCAAACAAAGCGGATGCTGCACAGTTTACAAAAGAGGAGATTATAAATCCAAAAGGTTGGGATTTACTTAGTTTTTTGATGGATAGTAGGACTGGACTTGGAAGATTTAGAGAGTTTAGAATATCAAACTATCAACTTATGATGGATTTGATTGATTATTGTAAAGATCATACTATAGAAGAGATTATGAGCTTAGCAGATGTTCAAGAAAGAGTAGAACTATACAATAGATATAAAGATGATTTTATAGCTCAGCTTAAAAAAGTCTCAACAATAAAAGAAAATCTTGTGATAGTTGATTATAAAAATGAAGATACTATTTATCCAGGGAATAGGTTTATGATATATGCTTTATATCCAGAAGTAAATATTTCTATACATAAACTTTGGGGAAGAGAGAAACAAAATAGTGTTTTTGCTATAGGGCATTCTATTATTAATAGATCTTGCAAAACCAATATTGGTGAGTTGATGCTAGGATATGGCGGTGGTGGGCATGAAAAAGCTGGTACTTGCCAAGTAGATAATGATAAAGCTGAAGATATACTTCAAGAGATAGTAGAAGTTATTTTAGCAAATGGTTAGGCTATTGCATAATATCTGCTAAAATCTCATCTGTAATAGCTAGTGCTTCATCTATATCTTTTGCCATATATCTTTTATTAAAACTTTTGAAAAATTGAGATTTTTCAAGAGTCTTTTCAAGAGTTTCACTTACACCAGAAAGAACTAGCCAAGTTCCATCTTTTTTGCAGTTTTGATAAAACTCACTAAGAGCGTGCATAGCTGTAGCATCTATAACTGGAACTTTTCTCATTCTTAGTATAAATACTTTTGGCTTATTTTCTATTTTATCTAGTACATTTTGAAGTCTATCTGCTACACCAAAGAAAAATGGTCCATTGATTTCATAAACTTCTACACCATCAGGAATGATTTTTTTGCTTATTGCATCTGGATCATCTACAATATCATCATTTTGAGCATAAAATTCATTGAACTTGATTTTATTATCTTGTACATCTATAACATCTGTAATTCTTTTGATAAATAAAAACGCAGCTAATATAACACCTACTTGAACAGCAACAGTCAAATCAACCAATACTGTTAGTAAAAATGTGATAAGTAACACTAAAGCATCACTTTTAGGTCCTTTTAGTATATGAATAAAGTGTTCAATTTCACTCATATTCCAAGCTACTATGATAAGAATAGCTGCTAGTGTAGCCATAGGGATTTTTACTATATATTCTGTTAATGCATACATAAATAAAAATATAAAAATAGCATGAATAATACCAGATATTGGAGTTTTGGCACCTGATTTGACATTGGTTGCAGTTCTTGCTATTGCTCCAGTTGCTGCTATACCACCAAATAATATAGAGCCGATATTACTTATACCTTGCCCTATAAGCTCTGTATTTGAGTCATGTCTATCACCTGTCATTCCATCAGCAACTACTGCACAAAGCAAAGACTCAATAGCTGCAAGTAAAGCTATAGTAGTAGCAGAAGGAATTAGTGCTTTTATCTTTTCATAAGAGAGTTCGGGAAAAGAGGGGCTAGGTAATGTATTTGGAATTGATCCAAATTTAGACTCTATAGTCTCTACTCCAATACCAAATAAATAGACTATAAATCCACTTATTATAACGGCTACTATGGGTCCTGGTATTTTTGGGTATTGTTTTTTTAGTTTGAGGATTATATAGATACTAAAAGCTGCTATAATAACAGCAAAAATATTTATATCTTTTATATGTAAAAAATACTGCTCCCATTTTCCAATAAAATCAGATGGTAATTGCTCTATATTTAGTCCAAAAAAATCTTTTATAGTTGATGAAAAGATTATAAGAGCAATTCCAGTTGTAAATCCAGTAATAACAGGATATGGAATATATCGTAAAACTACCCCAAAACGTAAAAATCCCATCATTATAAGGATAACTCCAGCCATAATAGTCGCAATTGCTAAGCCATCATATCCAAATCTTAAAACTATATCATATAAAATAACTACAAAAGCTCCAGTTGGACCTCCTATTTGGACTTTGCTTCCTCCAAATATAGAGATCAAAAGTCCAGCAATAATAGCAGTAAAAAGTCCCCTTTCAGGCTCAACTCCACTAGCAATAGCAAATGCCATAGCAAGAGGTAAGGCTACTATAGCAACTGTAATCCCAGAAAATAGATCACTTTTAAAATAATCTAGTTTATAGCCTTGTTTAAGTGTTATAAAAATTTGTGGTTTAAACTCTTTTAAAAAATTTAAGGTTTTTGTTTTCATTTTGGTTATTTTAAATTATAAATCATCTTCATCATAGCTTCTCATCTCTTCTATCTCTTCGATGATTTGCAAACACTCTTCTTCATCTATTTCATTATTTTCTAATTCAACTAAAATCTCATTGAAAGCTTTTAAAAGATCTTGAGTTACTCTGAGCTCCTCTTTATCTTCAGAAGTAGCTTGTTTGTTGTTTACTAGTTCAAATAAATAATCAATACTCTCTTCAATTTCAGGTAAAACTTCATTTTCTATTAAGTTTTTTAGTTTTTGTGCATTTGCCATATCTTCTCCATTTAATTTTGGGTTTTAAAGGGGCATTATACCATAATATTTTGAATATCTAGAGATACTATTGTATATTTTTGTTCTTTAGAGTTTATATTTATTGAGATTTTATTGTTATCGCAAAAATCTTTTACCATAGATAGTCCCAGCCCAAAGCCTCTGTTTTGGATATTTTCTTGATAAAAAGAGTCAAAAACTAAAAAAAGATTTTTAGGATCTATTCCTACACCATTGTCTTCTATATATAGAGTATTATTT
>JAAYJJ010000170.1 GCA_012522985.1 Aliarcobacter butzleri | reverse complement strand
ATTAGTTGGATCTAATTGTTCAGTATTTTTGATAATAGCCAAATAAATAGGAGATAACTCTCCATTTGACTCTTCAAATAATATATTTGTATCTTTATAAAGCTCTAACATTTTTGTTTGCATAATCTTTACAAAAGTATCTTTTTCTAAAAAGTCACAAACCATAATAGAATCACTTTCATCTAAAACCAACTCATTTAAGACTACATTATAAGGAATAGTATTAAAAATATCTTTTATTAGTTTTGAGATGGAGCTATTTTTAGTTTTATGATCTATAAGATCTGTTTTTATGCTCTCTTCTTGTATGCCAATACTCTTTTCTTGAACTATTTTATGTGATGGTGTATTTGTAAAATATATCAAAGCTATAGTTATAATAGTAGCTATAAAAGATAAAATATACCATATAAGGTTCTCTTTTTTGCTTGTTTTATTGACTACAAAACTTTTTATTTTGTTTTTAGAATTGACTAGCTCATACATATAGTTTTCTATGCTTATAGGATGATACTCTACATCCATTATAAAATGTTCTTTATAGTTTTCTATATCATTTTGATCAAGCTGTTTTTGAGTATAAAGAATATTTACTTTTTCTGCAAATGTGCCATTTTTGGATTGTTTATAAAACTCTTCTAATGTATGAGATAATATCTCTTGAAGCTCTAAAGAGTACATCTCATCAAAAAGTTTTTGTTTTTCTAGTTCATCGTTGTAAAAGCTTGATTTTTTGATATCTTCATATGTTTTTATCTTTTTTACTACAGCATATAAAGATGAAGAGATACTATCGGTGATCATAATATATACAAAATTAGATATTATTAGAGCAACTATGCTATTTTTGGATGGATTATCCAAAAGATAGTGTGTAAGTATCACAAAAGGAGAAAATATATAATCAACTCCTATTTTTTCAAAGTAGTGCTTTGTTTCAAAAATAATATTTTTAGGAACAACTATAGTAGTTTGGTTATATAGTTCTATAAATTCATATTCATTTTTATTGTATTTATCAAGCTGGTTGTTTTTGCAGATAAACTGTTCATTAGTGTTTAAAATAGTACTTATAAAAGAGCTTTTTTCCTCTTTTTGTAGGGATTTGACTTTAAATACAACATCCTCTCCAAGGCTCTCTTTCTTGTCTATAAAAACAGCTTGATCAGCTTTTAGAATAGATCCATTTTTGATATGTTTATAGTCAAGTTTTAGCTGATTTGGGTATTTGATGATATTGATATAAACAGCTTGATTACTTCTCATCTTCATCCTTCATAGTATGTATCATCATTTTCTCTTTTATAAGCTTTTTTGCCTCTTCTAGCTTAAGACCACTTATATCCAAAGGATCACTTACATAGAACTCTATTTGCCCAAAAGGTTTAGGTATAATAAACTTATCCCAAGAGTTAAATCTCCAAAACTTAGTAGAGTTTGTATTAAATATCACTATTTTTGCCCCACTTTTTTGTGCAATAGCTACTATTCCATCAGCTACACTATATCTAGGACCTCTAGGACCATCAGGAGTGATTGCTACATCTATACCACTTTTTAGCTCTTTTATAGCAGCTAGTAAGGCTCTAACTCCACCACTAGAGCTACTTCCTCTAATAGCTCCAATACCTAAATACTCTACAGTTTTAGTAATACTCTCACCATCACGATGATCACTTATAAGTGTTCTTATGGTCCCATTGGCTCTTATATATTTGTAAGTATATGGTTGCATAATAAGGTCATTATGCCAAAAAGCCACTAAAATAGGGCTATTATCAAGCTTATTGGATATAAAAAATCTCTTTTTACTGCTAAGATATATAAACCTTATAAATAGTTGCAAAACAAAAGGCAATATAACAGTATTTACAAAGTGCTTAAGCTCTCTTTTCAAATCACTTCACCCCTAAGTGTGGTTCTACTTGCATCTGTTATCTTAACATCTACTATTTTACCAAGTAACTCTTCACTACCTTTGGTAAAGACTTGTATATAGTTATCACTAAAGCCTGATACTTCACCATTTGGTTTAAGCTCTTCAAACATTACTTGCAAGGTTTTGCCTATATTTTGAGCCATAAGCTCTATTTGATGGCTTTTATGTAGCTCTATAACCTTATCAAGTCTTTGTTGTGCCTCATCTTCATTTACAATAGAGTCTAGCTCTAGTGCTGCTGTATGAGGTCTAGGTGAGTATTTGAAGTTAAATATTTGATCAAATTTAACCTTTTGGATCACATCTATAGTATCTTCAAAATCCTCTTTAGTTTCAGTAGGAAAAGCTACTATTATATCAGTACTTATCCTTACATCTGGAACTAATTCTCTTATCTTTAAAGCTCTATTTAAAAACCACTCTTTTGTATAGCCTCTTTTCATCTCTTTTAATACTTTTGTACTTCCACTTTGCAAAGGCATATGTATGGATTTACAAATTTTTGGATTTGAGGCAAACTCTTCTATAAACTCATCATCCATATGTAATGGGTGTGGAGAAGTAAATCTTATTCTTTTAACTCCTTCTATCTTACTTACCTCTTGCAAAAGTTTTGTAAAAGAGGACTTACTACTTCCATCACCAAATCTTTTGCCATAGTTGTTTACATTTTGTCCAAGCAACATCACTTCCAAGGCCCCACCATCAACAGCTTTTTGGATTTGAGTAACTATCATATCTAATGGAATAGAGATCTCATCACCTCTTGTAAAAGGAACAATGCAATAAGTACACTCCTTATCACATCCTATAGAGATATTTGCACTTGTTTTATAGAGTGATATTTCACCACTTCCAAAAGCATAGCTACTTTCATCATAGTCAATATCCACCTCAACTGAGCCTTTTTTATCAACCACATCTTTGATCTTGGATACATTTCTAGCTCCTAGGACAAAGTCCACATAAGGAGCCCTTTTGATGATATCACCGCCTAGATGACTAGCAGTACATCCACATACCCCTATTTTGGCATCTGGTTTTTTTTGTTTGTTGATAGTACCAAGCTCTGAAAAGAGTTTTTGTACGGGTCTTTCTCTAACTGAGCAGGTGTTGATGATGACTAGATCCGCATCTTGTACATCTTCACATAAAGTATAGTCTTTGTGCTTTTTTAACTCCTCTACTATATGCAAAGAGTCTAAAGAGTTCATTTGACACCCTAGAGTTTGGATAAATAGTTTTTTACTCAAAACCTAACCTCTAAGCTTAGATAATATGAAGCTCATATATAAACTCACCATCACTAAGTCCATATTTAACTTCTCTAAAATAAGCATTATATCCATCGGCCTCAAAGCTCTCTACTACAGCCATCATATCTATGTGAGAGAT
>JAAYJJ010000025.1 GCA_012522985.1 Aliarcobacter butzleri | reverse complement strand
ATCTTTATATCAGCTGGTTTTGCGTGATATGGTGAAGAGGTAACTATAAAATCAACACCACTAGCACTATACTCTTTGATATTATCCAAAGTTATTCCACCTGTTGCTGATAATTTGAGTGTAGGAAGCTCTTTTTTAAGCTCTACACACTTTTTAAGCTCATCAATACTCATCTTTTCACACTGTAAAATATCAGCTCCAAGTTTTGCAAAAAATAGAGCATTCTCAAGACTATCTACCTCTACAACTACATTTTTTTCAATATTTTTATTTTTAAGGTTGAAAAAGGCACTTTGAAGATCCTCTTTTTTAATAAAATTTAGATGATTTTGAAAAACTAATATAGAATCATATAATCCCAAACGATGGACTATACCCCCACCATCTAAGACTGCATTGATCATAAGCTCTTTAGTATTTGGAAAGTTTTTTCTTGTTGTTGCTATTTCTATATAAGGATTTACCTCTTTTGCTAAAGATAGCATTTGTGATATATATGTAGCAATTCCACTTGAATACTCTACTATATTTTGAGATATTTTCCAAGCTTTGTGAAGATTTGATGCTTTTGAATAAGATTTTAGTATCACTTCACCTTTTTTGGCTCTAAGCCCATCATCTATAAAGACTTCATATTCAATATCAAGCTCTTTTAAGATCTCTTTTACATATTTTATACCACTTACTATACAATCATCTTTTGCACTAAAACTCATAGTACCTTGAAGATTAGATATATTAAGTCCTAATGTTGTAAGATCATATAATCCCACATCTTCAAGTATTAAATCTTTTATATTCATATAAATCCTTTATAAATAAGCAATTCTTCTTAAAACAAAAAAGAGTCCCGTTGATACAAGAGCTAAAATCAAAGATAAGATTATAGCCTTATCTAACTCACCACCAAAAGAGTAGTTGTAAATTGCTAAAGATATTGTATCAGTTTTACCTATAATATTACCTCCAAGCATCAAAGTAATACCAACTTCACCCAAAGATCTTCCAAATCCTAAAAATAGTGATGCTAAAATAACTTTTTTGATATTTGGTAAAATAACATATATTAATGTATATATCTTACCCTTACCAAGAGTATATGAAGCTTGTGCATAGATTTTAGATTGTTCATCTATGGCTGATTGGATAGGCTTTACCACTAGTGGGAGTCCTGCTATAAATGAAGCTATAAAGACTCCTGTAGTAGTAAAAATAACCTCTATACCAAAAGAGGATAAAGCTCCACCAAAAAATCCATTTTTACCAAATATTAACAGCAAAAAAAGACCCAATGCAATAGGTGGAAAAACTATAGGAATAGTAACTACTATATCAACAATAGACTTTAATAAAGTTCTTTTACCACTTAAATAATAAGCTATGGCTATACCAAAAACTAGATGCAAAAACATAGTTAATACTCCCGTTTGTAATGAGAGTAGTGATGGTTGATATAGCCACTGCATATTAGAGTCCATGATTTGTTAATATCTCTTTTGCTTTTGGTGAGCTTAAAAACTCTAAAAATTTATCTGTATTTATATCTTCTTTGCCTTTTAAAACAACAGCTATAATATCTATATCATTATAGAGTTTACTATCTATTT
>JAAYJJ010000169.1 GCA_012522985.1 Aliarcobacter butzleri | reverse complement strand
GTGCGTAGCGCGATCAGAGAGTAAAAATGGTTTATTTTTATCATAATCTATATTATTTGGCAAAGATAAAGAGATAGAACACTCTTTATGATAGTTATGTAAAAGCTTTTTTGCACTTTTGCATACTATTCTTTGTCCCCAAACAGGTCTTATTTGGATATATGATGGCAAAAATGCAGCATTAGCTCCAGTAGTAAGAATAAGATTTTTTGTTTTTATTTCATTATTAATAATCCATAAAGAGTCCTTATACTCAATCTTTTCTACATTATAATTAAAAAGTTTTTCACTATTATTTGCCAGAGCTTTACAAAGCTTACTAGAATCAACTAAAGTTCCTATTGGAAAAAAATACCCATCATCTTTGATCTGATATTCAAAGTCATGATCATAGTTTTCAAACTTTTTTCTATCATCTTCACTTTTTGGTATTCTTAATACCCCTTTATTGATTATACAATCTGCAAAATTCTCTTTATAAAAATTAATACTATAGTTTAAAGCCTCTTTTATAAGAGTTTTAAAAGGATTATCTTTGCCCAAAAGTGGAGACAAAAAAGCTCCAGCAGCTCCACTAGCTCCCATAGCAATATCACTATTTTTATCTATTATAAGTATATTATCACTATCTTGACTTAAAAAATAAGCCGTACTACATCCAGCTATACCAGCTCCAACTATAATATAGTCATAAGTTTTATTTTTCATATTTTTCTTAATTTTAAATTGTTTTATTATGTGATTGTAGCTAAAAAAAAGTTAATTGAAGATAATTTACAAAAATAAAAACCATTCAATATGGCATTTGCCATATTGAATATATATAGTTTTTAAAATCTATATGCAAGTCCTGCATACCACCCATCCCATTTGATATCAAATCTCTCATCTGATTTATCTTTTAGGTTAAATGATTTTGATTTATATCCAGCATTTATCATCATATTATCTACTAGCTTACAATCTATAGAAACTCCTCCAGCAAACTCTTTATAGTTACCATATTTACCTAAAGTCATACCAGAAGCTGACGCGATTAGGTTGAAATTATCATAGATATTATATTTAATATCTGCTGCTACTGTTGGTAGCGGAAATGTAATATCATATTTTTCTACTATATTTGCTACTGGTGCTGCTATTTGGGCTTCAAAATCTACTATATGTAAATCAGCTCCAAGCGCTAAATCAAGTCTTTCTAAAGGGTTCATATTATATCTATATCCAAGAATATACCAATCAGTATCAATATAAGAATTAACAGTTGTACCAGCAGCATATACTACATTATTAAATGTAATAGCACTTGTTAGAGTATTTGTTCCTTCAAATTTTGTGCCTGTATAATTTAGTTTAAATAGATGTTCTCCAGTAGTATATCTTATTTCTGGAATAACTGTACTTTTTTTCTTTGTCATTCCCAATGTTGATTTAGTATCGATATCTGTACCTTTATATTGTACATTACCTTTCATCTCAACTCTTGAATAATCAACTCCAACACTAAACTCACCAGCAGTTGCCACACTAGCTAGAAGTGAAGCAGCAATTGCTGAGACAATACTAACTTTTACTATTTTCATTATTTTAATCGTTTTTTAATTTATTTTATTGTACCTGATTTTAACTTAAAATAAAATAATTTTTTAAATCATCTTTATTGTAAAGATTTTTTAAGTAACTCTTAGCTAAAATCATACCTATGAAAAGATTAGCAATAGCATTTACAGGGCCATCAAATAGTGGCAAGACTACACTAATAGTCAAAATTTCAAATATCTTACAAGATAGAGGTTATAAGGTAGCTATTATCAAGCATGATCCAAAAGATAAAGCATCTTTTGACAAAGAGGGAAAAGATAGTTTTAAATTCTCTCAAACTGGTGCTGATGTAGCTGTGGTTTCTCCAAATAAAACAACACTATTTAAAAAATCAACATCATCTATTGATGAAATGATTGCTTTATTTGGGGATTTTGATTATTTATTGGTTGAAGGATTGAAGACTTTAGATTTACCAAGAATAGCTATTTTTAGAGATAGACTTGATGAGGATTATTATGAAGTCACTGATGCTATAGCTTGTGATCATACTATAAATAAAAAAGATATCCCATTTAGTATGAAATCTTTAGATCTAAATGATCCAGAATCTATTATAAAGTGGATAGAGATCAATGCAAAAAGAGTATAAATGATAGAGATTTTTGAAGCAATAAAACAATCAGCAAAAGAGATAAAAGTTATTATAGAGTATGGTGATAGTTCTAAATGTAGCACACAAAACACTACAGGTGATACTCAATTAAAACTAGATGTAGCAAGTGATGAGATAGTTGAGAGAATTTTTAGTAAACTATCATCAGTTAAACAGTTAGTTAGTGAAGAAAAAGATGAAATTTTTGATATTAACAAAGATGGTAAATATCTAGTAGCTTATGATCCTTTAGATGGATCTAGCTTGGTTGATGTAAATTTGAGTGTTGGTACTATATATGGTATATATGAAAACTCTTTTAGTGGTAAAAATATAGTTGCCTCAGCATATATAGTTTATGGTCCAAATATAGATTTGGTATTTTGCGATGGAGTAACAGCTAAGCTATACAGACTAAAAGGTGATGATTTTGTTTTTTTAAAAAGACTCAAATTAGAAAATAATGGCAAATATGTAGCAACAGGCTCAACCCAACAGTGCTGGTATCCACACCATAAAGAGATGGTTGATAAAATGTTTGAAGATGGATATAAACTTAGATATTCTGGTGGTATGGTTCCAGATTTGCATCAGATCTTAGTTAAAGGTGGTGGACTTTTTAGTTACCCAGGTGCTAGTGATAAGCCAAAAGGAAAATTAAGACAATTATTTGAAGTGTTTCCTTTTGCTTTGATCTTTGAAGTTGCTGGTGGTGGGGCTATTGATGGCAAACAAAGGGTATTAAATATAACCACAACACATATACATGATACAAGTCCTTGTTTTTTTGGCTCAAATGAAGAGTTGGGTTTTGTAAGAGATGCACATAGTGGAAGATAAAGAGATAGAACTTGATAAGTGGCAACTATCTTTGGATAAAGTTTTAAACCAACTCCAAGAGTGCCAAAAAAACAAAAATCTAGCAAGTTGCTTTGATTGTAAAGAGATTTTAGAGTGTAGTTTACGAAAAGAGTATGTGAAGTCTGCTTATGAGAGTATGAGCAAAGGCTCTATGGGTGGATTTGAATTTTAGATTAAAAGGCAATAGATGAATAATAAATGTAAAAAAATTTTTATAACTACCCCAATATATTATGTAAATGATGTAGCCCATATTGGACATGCTTATACGACTATTATTGGAGATGTATTAGCAAGATATTCTAGGCTTGTGGGGTATGATACATTTTTTTTAACAGGTACAGATGAACATGGTCAAAAGATAGAACAAAGTGCTACAGCAAAAAACAAATCACCAAAAGAGTATGCAGATATAATAAGTGGTGAATTTAGAAAACTTTGGGATGATTTTGGTATTAGTTACGATAAGTTTATAAGAACAACAGATGAAGAGCATAAGCAAGGTGTTCAATATGCTTTTATGAAAATGTTTAACAATGATGATATTTACAAAGGTATTTATGAAGGACACTATTGTGTAAGTTGTGAAACATTTTTTCCCGAAAACCAACTTATAGATGGAGAGGGTTGTCCTGATTGTGGTAGATCTACACAAATAGTAAAAGAAGAGAGTTATTTTTTTAAACTTAGTAAATATCAAGATAAATTATTGGATTGGTATCAAAACAATCCAGAGTCTATTTTGCCTAAGGCAAAACGAAATGAGATTATTAACTTTGTTCAATCTGGACTAAAAGATCTTTCTATTAGTAGGACCTCTTTTGATTGGGGTATTAAACTTCCTAGTGAACTAAATGAACCAAAACATGTTATGTATGTATGGCTAGATGCTTTGATGAACTATCTAACAGCCTTAGGATATGGACAAAACAATGAAAATATGGATTATTGGCCTGCAAAGGTTCATCTTGTAGGAAAAGATATATTAAGATTTCATGCTATTTATTGGCCTGCATTTTTAATGAGTTTGGAGTTGCCTCTACCAGATCATATAGCAGCTCATGGTTGGTGGACTAGAGATGGACAAAAAATGAGCAAAAGTAAAGGTAATGTAGTAAATCCAAAAGAAGTAGCTGATGCTTATGGCTTAGATTCTTTTAGATATTTTTTACTAAGAGAAGTTCCTTTTGGACAAGATGGTGATTTTTCACAAAAAGCCTTAATAGATAGAATAAACAGCGATTTAGGTAATGATTTAGGAAACTTACTCAATAGAGTAATAGGTATGAGTGGAAAATATAGTGATTTTATAGTAGATTCAAAGGATGTAGAAAGATATCATCAAAAAGAGTTAGGAATGCTTAGTGAACTCTTAGATGGAATTGAAGAGTATATTTATGATATGCAAATCAATAGATATTTAGAAGATCTTTGGAAGGTTTTATTTATAGCAAATAAGGCTATTGGTGATTATGAGCCTTGGAACAAAATCAAAGAGGGTAAAACAGATGAAGCAAATGCACTAGTAGCACTTGTAACCAATATTTTGGCAAAAGTCTCTATACTTTTACATCCTATTATGCCACAAAAAACCATCTCTATAGCTGATAGTTTAGGATTTAGCATAAATACAAAGAGTTATCAAGAACTGATTAAAGAAAATGGATTATTAGAAAAAACTACTATAAAAAAAGTAGATCCACTTTTTCCAAAAATAGAGGCTCAACTTCTAGCTTCAGCACCAGTAGCTACTATAGAAGAGAAAAAATCAACTCAAACAAAAGAGATTAAAAAAGAAGTTGCTATTAGTGAAGATGGTCTTATAGGTATAGAAGATTTTATGAAAGTATCTCTAAAGGTTGCTACAGTTATTGAAGCAGAAGAAGTTCCAAAAAGCTCTAAACTTCTTAGACTTCAAGTAGACTGTGGCGAAGATACAAACAGACAAATAGTTGCAGGTATAAAAGAATACTATTCGCCTGAAGAGTTAGTTGGAACACAAGTATGTATAGTTGCAAACTTAAAACCAGCAAAACTTATGGGGCTTTTAAGTCAAGGTATGATTTTAGCAGCAAAAGATGAAGATGGATTAACATTAATCTCACCTAGAAATCCAAAAAAATCAGGAACACCAATCAAATAATATGAATATAACATCATTGGTAGAGTTAGTTGATGGAGAGCTTAAAAACCCTCCATCAATATCCTTTGTTTATAATATACAAACTAATCTCAAAAAACTTAAAAATGGAGATCTTTTTATATCAGATAATCAAGAAGATATAAATAAAGCTGTTGAAAAAGGTGCTTTTGGAATAATCTATAAAAATGATTTTATACAAATAAGTGATAAAGAGATAGCTTGGATAAAAGTCAATGATATCAATGAAGCTACAATTAAGATTATAAGATATCTTCTATCCAACAAAGAGTTAGATGTCTTTTATATCAATGAAATAACATATGATATATTTAATCTAATGGTTTTAGATAGTTATTATATCTATTTACAATATGATTTAAATTATCTATTAGACAAGCTTCAAAGTTCTAGTGAATTTAAACTAATATTATCTTCAAACAAAGAGCTTTTAGCCAAAATCTACCCTCAATATAAAACATTTATCAATAAAAAATATCAAATATCAAATCTTACTATTCACTCTATTTTTGAAACAACTTTTAGTTATAAAGATATACTCTATTATAGAGCAAAAATACCGTTTTTTTATATCAATATCTTTTTAAGTGTAGTTGAGTATTTTAAAATAGATAATCCTATCAGTGAAATACAAGGATTAAAAAAATGGAATCTACTATCCCCTATTTTTATCAATAAAAACTTCAAACAAATAGAATTTGGTAAAAGTGATAAGTTTATATTAACATCACCTGCTATTTCAAAAGCAATCTATACTCTAACACATATTCAAAAAAACTTCAAATACGCAAAAGTACAAGTTTTAATACACAAAGAGTACTCCAACGTACTTAAAAATGCTATATTTTACCAAGATGGTGAAGAATTAGAGTTTTTTATTAAAACCCTAAACTACAACCTTTTATATATCGTAGGTTGTGATAACAATGATATAATATCTATTTTAAATAAAACTTTACAAAGTACAACACTATTTGATATCTAATTATATCTTTAACTATTAGATAGATTATTTAAGCTAGAGAGTATTTTACCATATATTACTATATCATTAGCACGACATATCATATCATCATAGACATCATTATCTGAAGAAAAAATAAGCTCATTGCCTTTTTTGACTACTCTTTTTACAAACATACTATCTTCATATAAAAAAGCATAAATGGCTCCTTTTGTAAGAGATGTTTTTGATTTATCTATAAAAACAATACTCTCATTTTGTAAAGTTGGCTCCATAGAGTCCCCTACTACCTTAATAGCCTCAATATTTTTTATATTTTTTATTCCTCCTAAAAAATCAACAAAATACAATGGCATATCAAGTTTTTCAAACTCCTCATTTGCTTCAAAACTACCTCCTCCTGCACTTACTTTGATATTTGGATAATATTTTATCCAATATCTATCAGTACTTTCTACTAGTGACTCTGGGTGTTGATTATAAAGTAACCAATTAATTGAAATCTTTTTTTTAGCACAAAAATCAAGTATTTTATCATAAGGAATCTTTCCTCTATTTTTCATAGTTGCAAAATTGACTTGAGTAATATCAAGCTCTTTTGCCACATCTTTATCAAAAACTTTTTTATTTCCGTAATCTCTACTTATTATATCTTTTAATCTTTCTATTATTTCTGTAACTATTACCATATAAAAACCCTTCATAGCATATTTT
>JAAYJJ010000168.1 GCA_012522985.1 Aliarcobacter butzleri | reverse complement strand
GCATAGCACCCTCGCCTCTAAACTGAGCCACTTTTATTTTTGAAAAGCCACTATACCCTTTTTCAAACATTGCATGGTGCCAACCAAAGAGTTTATCTAGGGTTAAATCCTCATCATAGTTTGAGTTAGCATCTATGAGAATATCTACATAATTATCCTCTTTTCTTAGAGCCTTATAGTGTTGCTGTGACTCTAGTCCAAGTTTTTGTTTGATAGATGAGCGAACACTATCTCTATTTAATATCTCGCCCTCTATTTCACAACTTGCTATGATCTCATTTTCTAAAGTTTGAGCTAATGAATATTTTGTGCTCTCTTTATCCATCAAAAGCATAAAAGATTTTAGTTTACCTTGCTCATAAGCAATATCTCTTAACAATGGTTCTAATTTTTCTTTATCGTACTTAAAATTGGGATACTCATCATGTTCCCATATCCATTTTTGTTTTTTCATAGAGTGAGTATAGCTAAAGTGGAGTGAAAAATCAATATTTTCGTTCCATAAAATGGTATGAAAATAGATATTTTCGTACCATTGAGGATTAAACCTATTTAAAACTAAGTCTTAATTCATTATATATTCTATCTACTGTTTGCTTTTTGACATCTAACTCTTTAGCTTTATTTTTAAATTGTGAAAATACTTCTAAGGTTTGTTCTAAATACTCTTTTGCAATCTTTTCTTTTATAGAGTGTTTTTTTGCTAGTTGTAAAATATCATTTTGTGTAAAGTCATTTACCTTTCCATTTAGTGATAGTTGATGATTTTTTGTGTACCCTGTTCCATTTGAATAGGTAATATCATACGCTGGACTCATTTTCCAAGTACCGTCTTTATCCATTGTAAATGCAAAGTTTTTTGCATGGTCATCTTGATTTCGTCCGACTAGGTTAAAAATCATTCTTTTAAATTGTTCATTTACTGCTTGTTGGCTTCCTGTAAGGTATCTTGTAAGTCTTAAGAGTTCATCATAAGAATAGTGCATAGGGATATTGAAATTTGTGTGTGTAAGTCCTGCTAAAGAGTGCAAATGTAAAGCTTCACCATTTATCCTATCAAATCTTTTTATAAGATAGTGAGCTAAATTCCCATGACTTAATAACTCAATATTTGGTACATCTATACCAACATCTTTTGCCATACTCATGTAAAGATATTCTAGTTTTGTATAGTCACTACTGTTTCCATCATCTTTTGCCATATCAAACTTAAGTAAGTAGTGCTCAAAATCTTTTTTTAACTCTCTTTTAACTCCACTTATTATCTCTTTTGTATTTTCATTGTATCCTATTATTGCCTTAGCTCTTGCTCCACCTGCACTTGCAGCACTATCCATAAAGTTTAGCATCTCATCTACTACTTCAATAGCATCACCACTTATAATTTTTTTTGCATTTTCATAAAAGTTTTGGAGTTCGATAAGTTCATTGATTCTCTCTTCTTCTATTTTATGTGCAACAGGTTTATATGTAATAGCTCCTATACTTTTATCTCCTACGAACATAAGCTTTTGGATGATTGTTAGTTTGTGGGGTGGAATGTTTTTTGATTCAAAATATCTCTCAATAACTTTTGTACCAAATTTATCTGGTAAGGTGTCGTGAAAAACTCCAGCTAAACCTTCAAAGTACCTATCATCATTGTTTGTATATACACCATTTAATGAAAGGGGTAGTTTTAATGGAGAGATTTCAAGACCACTTGTCTTAAACTCTTTATCATATTCAAAATATACTACTCCATCTTTTAAAAGTATAGTTCCAATTTTTTTACCAAAGATAAAAGCTTCTACTTCCATACTCATTTATCTATCCTTTTAGGTAATTTATCTTTTTGTTTAATCTCATTAAGAGTTTTATACTCTTTATTTTTAAGTAAGCCATTTAGATTATCAAAAAGTTTCAAAGCCATAAAAAGCTTGATAAGGTTTTCAAAAGATATTTTATATGAGTAAATAAACTGCTTATAAGTAGGCAAAGGTACATTGGCTTTTAAAGCTAACTCTTTTTGTTGTAATTTTTGGACTTTTCTCTCAGTCTCTATTATCTGTACAGCTTTTTCTATTATTTCAAGTGGTGTATATAGTTCTATCATTTTTATCTATCCTAAGTATATTATAATATCTTTAATACTTAGAAATATACACTTATATATATTATAATATACTTAGTAGATATAATAAAACTATTTTCTCTCTTTATAAAAAGGACTGTATTGTGAGTAGCCATTCTCATATCGATATTTCGCAAGACTAAGAAGTCCACCAATTATAATTAAACCTATTCCTATAATTTCAAGTATCATAAAAAGCATCTCCTATATTAAAAATACTCTTTAATAGAGTCTCTAAATGATTTCCAGTATGTTGCAAGTAATGCAGCCACAATCATCATCAAAATAACAAACGACGCATTCTGCTCACCACGAAGTAACGCAAAAATAAACAGTGCAATTAAAAGCAATAAAAACGGCATCTTCAATCCTCAAACGAAGTAATTTGATACTCTTGGCATTGTATCAAAAGTTACCTAATCACTTTTAGTATCAATTTACCATCCTTAAGAGTTACGAATTTATAGCTATCATTCAGAGGGTTTTTGAAGCACTTAAAAGTAAACTCATTTATTTTCGCAACTGCTTGATTTTGTAGTTTACAACTTGCTTCGAGTCTTTTGCTAACAGATTGCAGCTGCTCTTTTGCTTCATCTGTAAGCTCTTCCACTCCAGTTCCACCAACATAAGATATTTGTCCGCCGTTGCATTGTTTAAAGTTTTGGATCTGAGAGTTTTGCATCATTCTTTTTGTAACGCTTGCGTACTCACAACCATCTGGCTCTATGCCATTGTAAGATGTTTCATATTGAATTTGTCCTATCGACTTATATGTGTCGGTTTTACTTGCAAGTGTGTATGTCGCAAGTCCTTGCTCTACTCCGAGAGTAGATAATTTCTTTTGATCATAACTGGCCATAAGCGTTTCTTTGGATAACTCTTTTGTTTGGTTTATGGTTTTTGTGGGAATGGTATCCATAGTAGCTTATACAAAGGATACTCCTTTTGTTTCTAGATATTCTTTATTTACACGATTTTTATAATCAACCGTAGAGCCATTATGAACTAGCGTAAACTCTTTAGATTTATTATTTGGGTTCTCACACCAAATGTAATCTTTATCCATAAAAATATTGATGCTACTTTTGTCTTTTATTTGT
>JAAYJJ010000167.1 GCA_012522985.1 Aliarcobacter butzleri | reverse complement strand
CATGATTCTAAAAATCGCAGTGTTATTTTTAATATGTTTGGTTTTTGCACCAAATCTATATTAATAAAAGGGGGAGCTAGTCACTCCCCTGACACTGTTTATAAAAAGTGTAGATATGGGCTTTTTATTGATTCTATTTCATATCATCTCCTTTTAAATTGCTTTATTAGTAAGCTCTCTAAGTACTTCTACTTTTACAATATTTTTGTGTGCATATTTTCTATAAGCTAAATTCTTTGCTTTTTGTATATTTATAGCCTTTATAGCTACAACAGCTAAAGAAGATTTACTAAACCATAGCTTGACATCATAGTTTTTCATTTTTTATCCTTTATGTTGATATATACTACTTATTCATAATTTCTATCTTTTATATAATTTCTATCTCATATTTTCCTAGATTTTTATTATAATTAAGAACTTTTGCGATCTCTTTTATCTCCCTACCACTATTGGTTTTTGCAATAAAAATCACTATATTTATAGCTTCTGCTATAAGTTCTCCCATAGGAGCATTACTAGCCTCACTTATTAGTTGCTCTAGTCTAGTTAATCCACCATAAGCAGAATTTGCATGAATAGTAGCAACTCCGCCAGGGTGACCTGTATTCCAAGCTTTTAGCAGATCTAGTGCTTCACCACCTCTAGTCTCACCAACAACAATACGATCTGGACGAAGTCTCATAGTGGCTTTTAGCAGTCTTAACATAGATACTTTTTCTGTAGCCCTTAGGATAACTTTGTTTTTTGAACTGCATTGAAGCTCAGCAGTATCTTCAATGATCACAATTCTATGATCTGGAGTTGCTGTAGATATACCCTCTATAAGAGCATTTGAGAGTGTTGTTTTTCCTGTTCCTGTACCACCAACAACTAAAATATTGTTTCTATCAATAATTGCTTTTTCTATTAGCTCTTTTTGTTTTGGTGTCATAATCTTTGAATCAACATAATCATCTAGTGTAAATATTTTTGTAGCTTTTTTTCTAATAGTAAAAGTAGGACTTGCCACTACTGGTGGAAGCAGTGCTTCAAATCTACTTCCATCAAGAGGTAGCTCACACTCCAAAATAGGATTATCAGCATTTGCAACAGTATCAAGTAAACTAGCAACACTAGATATTATAGATTTTGCTTTGGCTTCAGAAAACTCACCCCAACAATACATATCACTACCAAGTTTCTCTACCCATAGCATACCATCGCTATTTAGCATAATTTCTATTGTTGTTTTATCATTTAGTATTTCAAGTAGTTCATTGCCAAACTCTCTTTGTATTTTAGTTATAACTCTATTTTTAAATTCACTCATTAAATACTTGTCCTTTTATTTTGTATTTAATGCTTATTCATAATTTCTATGCTTTTCTTGATAATAGATGTTAAAACACAGGTTATAATAAAGTTTTTCTTAAGTCTAAAGTGTGTATAATGTGTAACATAAAAGGAGTTTTATATGAATGCTAAAGAGATTTTAAAAAAACTTATTGAAGCTGGTTTTTACCAAAAATCTCAAAATGGTTCACATATAAAAATGACAAATGGAGAAAAAACTACGATAGTTCCAAATCATGGTAAAAAAGATATTAAGATAGGAACTGTTAAAAGTATAGAAAAATATACAGGTGTAAAACTTTTATAAAAGGACAAAATATGAAATATATATCTTTTATTTACAAAGAAGATGATGGATACAATGCTATTATTCCAGATTTAGAGGGTTGCTTTTCTTGTGGAGATACTTTTGAAGAGACTTGCACTAAGATAAAAGAAGCTGGTGAGCTTTATTGTGAAGAGCTAGAAACTTTACCAAAGGCTTCAACCCTAGAAGAGTTATTAGCCAAAAAAGACAAACTAGAAATTCCTATAAATGCAATCCCTCAGCTAATAGATATAAAAGTAGAAAAACTAAGAAGAGTAAATATTATGATGAGAGCTGATCTTTTAAATATGATATCTAAAAGATTAAGTGAATTTAATGGAAATAGAAGTGCATATCTACAGAGCTTGGTACTAGATGATTTAAAAGCACATAATCTTGCAATTTAAATCACTTAAAAAGCCCATATCTACACTTTTTATAAACAGTGTCAGGGGAGTGACTAGCTCCCCCTTTTATTAATATAGATTTGGTGCAAAAACCAAACATATTAAAAATAACACTGCGATTTTTAGAATCATG
>JAAYJJ010000166.1 GCA_012522985.1 Aliarcobacter butzleri | reverse complement strand
TTTTCAAGATCTTTTTTATTTGAAACTATAGAGTTTTTATCTCTTTTTATATCTCTTAATTCTGATTCTAGATGTTCATTTAGCTCTTTTTCTTTTCGCTCTATTTGTCTAAACATCTCATCATACTCTTTTTTAATCTCTCTAAACTCTATTTCATACTCTTTTCTAGCTTTTATCTGTGCATCTTGTAATAAAACCTTTGCTTCATGCTCTATAACTTTAGCTTTTGCTTTAGCCTCTTCTATATAGATATCAAATTTTGCTTGATTTAGCTTTTTTTGTACAAAAACAGTGATAATAACAGATATCAACGCTACTATCACTCCAACTATTAAATACTCCATAATAAACCTTTTAAATTAAATCATCAAAGGCTGTGTGGCACTAAAACGATACTACCATATCGGCACGAATATCATATTTATCAGACAATATTTTATCACATTTACAAAGCTCTCTTTGAACAAAAATAGTAACTGGTTTTTTTAAAAGTTTGTCAAAAAACCTATCATACATTCCTTTTCCAAAACCAATTCTTTTATAAACCCCATCTATACCTACAACTGGCACTATTGCCAAATCAAACTTATTGTTAGTATTTGAGTATGATGGCTGTTTTATCCCAAATTTTCCCTCCTCCAAAGGCAATCTATATAAAACAGATATAAAACCCTCCTCTTTTATATATGGGACAAATACTTTTATTTTTTGTTTTCTAAGTATATTTATCAATGGCATAATATCTACTTCTATATCCATAGGTATATAAAGTAGTACAGATTTTGCCTTTAGCTCTTTTATAATATAGAGCAATTTTTGATTAATAATCTTATCTTTTTTATACTTAGTAAAATTTGAAAATTTTCTTAATCTAATCAAACATGATTTTCTAAAATCACTTTTATTCACGAGGCCACCTTAAGCCAACTTTAGGTAAAATACAAACCTAAAATAGATTTTACCACATAAGGAATTAAAATGAAGATTAAAAAATTGGTACTTTTAGTATTTTTGGCTCTTTTTGCATTTACAGGTTGCGAAGACAAAGAGAAAATTGACTCTGATTCAATCTCTGCAAAAGCTCAAAAAGCAACTGTTTTTACTCTTACAACAAGTAATTCTCAAAACCTAGAACTATCAGTTCAAGATAATAAATGGGTTTTCAAAGGACTTGAGGGCAAAGTTGTAATGATGAACTTTTTTGCTTCATGGTGTCCACCTTGTAAAGCTGAAATACCACACTTACTTAGCCTAAAAGAGAAATATCCTCATTTTGAAGTAGTTGCTGTTTTACTAGAGCAAGATAAATCAAATGAAGAGGTAAATGAGTTTATAAAAGAGCATAATATAAACTATATAGTTACAAATAGTAATGTAAATCTTCAACTAGCAGATGCTGTTGGTGGTGTTGGTACTATACCAACGATGTTTTTATTTGACTCAAATGGTATTCCTTATCAAAAATATATAGGTATGGTTCCTGAAGAGGCTTTGAGTGTAGATATACAAGCAGCGACTATATCTAAAGAGTAGTGTATGTTTGGAATTTTTAAAAAAAATCAAACACAAACAACACAAGAGATAGAAAAAAAAGAGAGTATTTTCCAAAAAGCTTTTGAAAAAACTTTCTCTAATATCAAATCACTTATTCCTCAAAAACAAGAAAAGATTGATTTTGATACTATAGAAGAGATGCTTATTGAGGCTGATGTTGATTATGATATAGTCCAAAAAGCGATGGATGGGCTAGATGATAAAGTATCAAGAGCTAGTCTTAGACATAGATTAGTCTCTTTATTTGAACATGTAGAAAATTTTACACTAAGTATAGAAAAACCTCAAACTATCCTTATTATAGGGGTAAATGGAGCTGGCAAAACTACAACTATAGCAAAACTAGCTAATAAATTCAAAAAAGAGGGCAAAAGTGTGATATTAGGTGCTGGTGATACATTTAGAGCTGCTGCTATAGAGCAACTTAGTGCTTGGGCATCTAAGCTTCAAATCCCTATTATCAAAACAAAACAAGGGCATGATCCAAGTGCTGTTGCATATGATACTATAAGCTCTGCTATAGCAAAAGATATTGATGTTTGTATTATAGATACTGCTGGACGTCTTCAAACTCAAACAAACTTAAGCCATGAGCTTAAAAAGATCTCTAAAGTTAGCCAAAAAGCCCTAAGTGGAAAACCATTTAAAAAGATTATGATTTTAGATGGTACACAAGGAAATAGTGCCATAGCCCAAGCAAAGGCTTTCAATGAAATGATAGAAATTGATGGAATCATCGTTACTAAGCTAGACGGTACTGCTAAAGGTGGAGCTTTATTTTCTATAGCAAATAGACTTGAACTTCCTATTTATTATATAGGTGTAGGAGAAAAAGAAGATGATCTAATAGAGTTTAGTCCAGAATATTTTGTAGATACACTTTTAGATCAAATATATGATCTATCTTAAAAAAGTTTAAGATAGATCACCATTAACTACTTACCTTGACATTCACAGCATTTACCACTTACTATCAAAGCACTCTTTTCTACCTCAAAACCACTTGTTGTTATTGGTTTACATTTTAATATAGAGCTTAAATCTATATCTATATCACAAACTTTACCACAGTTTTCACATACAATATGGGAGTGTAAATCTTTTGTTATCTCATACTTTGACTTAGCATAAGGTACCTTTACCTCTTCTACAAAACACTTCTCTATCATTGCATTTAAGTTTTTATAAATTGTTGCAAGTGATATAGATGGAAACTTCTTTTTCAAGCTTGTATATAGCTCATCTATGCTCAAGTGTCCCTTGCTTTGTAGCTCCGAAACCAAAGCCAACCTTTGTGGGGTTACTTTGATATTATTTTGTCTTAACAGTTTTTCTACTTCTAGCATACAAACCCCTCCTTTGTTATGATCTTTTAATTAAGGCAAATTTTGTCCTAATTATAGCATAATTATACATAAAAGTTATATTAAAAAATAATATCAATTAATAAACATTAGCTTCTAGCTCTATTTTTATAAGATACTCTATATAATTTTACAATATCTATTAGATAGTTAAATTTTAACTTAAGATTAAGGATTATAATTATAGAATTTCTATAACTACTCAAATTATAAATAAAATTTAACTAGTTTGAGTGTATCAAAAGGAGAACATATGAGAAAATATGAGACATATAGATGTAATAAATGTGGCAATGAAGTTGAAGTTCAAGTAGTTGGTGGTGGTAAACTAGTATGTTGTGGTGAGCATATGGAGTGTATCACAACAAATCTAACAGCAGTAAATCTTATGAAAGCTTTTGCTGGAGAATCTCAAGCTAGAAATAAGTATGAGTTTTTTGCTGATGTTGCTTTTGAAGAGGGTTATCATAGAATTGCTAGGTTTTTTCAAGAAGCAGCGGACAATGAAAAATACCACGCTATGGCTGAATATAAAGCCTATAATAAGTTAGTATTGGATGTAGAGCTTGATACTACTGTTAAAAACTTAGTTTATGCCGCAGATGGCGAAAGATATGAGCATGAGATTATGTATCCTGAGTTTGAAGCTATAGCAAATGAAGAAGGCTATAAAGAGATAGCTAGAATGTTAAAAGCTATAGGCAAAGTTGAAGTTGAACATGAAAGAGAATATCTAGAGCTTAAAGCTGCACTTGAAGCAGAAGGATTTTTCAATAGTGATGAAGATGAAGAGTGGGTTTGTGAGGTATGTGGACATGTACATAGAGGCAAAAAAGCACCAAAAGCCTGTCCATTATGTAGAGTAGATCAAGAATACTTCAAAAAAAGAAGTAAAGATATAACAGTAGGCTAAAGAGCCTACTGTTTAATAGTAATTATACTCTATTATCTTCTTCTGTTGTTATCTCTACCAAAAGATGAACCACTGTTTGTTCTTGGCTCTCTCTCTCTTGCTTCGTTTACAACAAGATTTCTACCTTGAAAATCTTTACCGTTTAAAACTTCTATAGCTTTTAATCCATTATCTCTAGAATCCATTTCAACAAAACCAAAACCTTTTGATCTACCTGTCTCTCTATCTTTTATAACCTTTGCAGACTTTACTCCACCAAATTGCTCAAATAAGTCTCTAAAGTCTGTTTCATTTAGACCATAAGACAAATTGCCAACATAAATATTCATCGTAACCCTTATTTTTGAAATACTAAGGTATCATAAAACCATCTTACACTAAAAGTTAGCAAATTGTCTATCTTTTGGCTATATTATGTTCTATCTATACCAAGTAGCAATTATATCATATTTTTATGGTTTTTTTCTTTTTTTTTAAAAAATTTCAAACTTTTAGCAAAATTTGTATAAAAAAGATATAATTTCACCTCTATTATATAGTAATTTCCTTAATATCTGCTATTTCTTTAAAGGCTATATAGATCAAAGCGATAAGGTTTTTTCTATTTTGTCTTATATTTCGATTTTCATGATTGACAAAAACATTATCAAAAAAGCTATCAAGTTCATTTTTCATACCAAAAAGTGCATCTAAGTTTGATTCAAAGTTGATATACTCTTTTGAAGTAACTTCTAAATATTTGTTATATAATCTTGACTCTTCATCTTGATCAAAAAGATTTTGATTTATCTCTATATTTGAGCTTATATCTAAATCTTTGATTATATTTGCAACTCTTTTAAAAGTAGAACTTATCTCTTTGAAGTCACTACTATTTACAATATTATTTAAAGCATTGATTTTTTTATTGATTTTATAAATATTTTTCTCTTTTGTAGCTAAAATAGCTTTTAAAACTGATGGATTTACATTTAAAATACTTTGTAATCTATCTTCAAAGAACTCTAAAAGTTGCTTTTTATCTAGATTTGTATAGATATATGAAAGTTCATCTATCATTATTTCTAAATTAATATCAAACTTATACTCATTTAGTATCTTTAATACACCAAAAGCAGCACGTCTTAGGGCATATGGATCTTTGGCTCCTGTTGGTATTTTGCCTATACTAAAAAGTGCCATAATGGTATCTATTTTATTACTTAAAGCAACAATAGCACTAAACTTTGTTGATGGTAAAGCACTATTTAATCCATCTGGTAAATACTGCTCTTTTAGAGCTAAGGCAATATTATCATCATATCCAAGCTTTGTAGCATAATAATATCCCATAAGCCCTTGAAGCTCAGTAAACTCATATACCATCTCACTCATAAGATCTGCTTTACTAAGATTTACAGCTTCAAAAAGAGCCTCTTTAGGCTCAATATCAAGCCTATTTGCCAAATATTTTGCTATTTTTAACTCTCTTTGTACTTTATCTTGTAAAGTTCCTAAACCATCAGCAAACAATACAGTAGATAAAGCAGATATATCAAGCCCATTTTTTAAATCATTTTCATAAAAAAACATTGCATCGCTAAGACGTGGTTTTAAGACTCTCTCATTTCCAGCTATAATTTTACTAAAATCATCTGTATAAGCGTTACTTATTACTACAAAGTTATTTGATAGTTTACCATCTTTATATACAGCAAAATATCTTTGATGCTCTTTCATAGAAGTTATTATCACCTCTGGTGGAAGTGCTAAAAAGCTTTTATCAAAACTTCCCAACAGTGCCGTAGGATACTCAGTAATTGCTACAACTTCAGCTAAAAGATCTTTATCTATTTCTACAGATACATTATGCTTTGTCTCTATCTCTTTAATAGAGTCTAATATGATCTTTTCTCTTTCTTCTTGATCATAGATAATACCATGTTTTGATATCTTACAAAAATACTCTCCTGCAAAATCAAAACTAACTTTATCATAACTTATCATTCTATGCCCATATGTAAAGTTACTTGATTTTACTCCAAAAAGCTCACCATCAACTACCTCTTCACCTAACATAATAGTAAGTGCTTTTATAGGTCTTATAAAGCTTTCTTTAAAGCTTCCCCATCTCATAGATTTACCAAAGTTAAGCAAAGAGATAAACTCTAATACCATAGAATCTAATATCTCTTTTGTAAATCTACCCTCTTTATGTTTTTGAAAATAAAGTACCTCTTTACCATTTTGAGTAGTTGTTTTTAGCTCTTTTGGATCAATACCACACTTTTTAGCAAATCCAATAGCTGCATTTGTAGCTACTCCATCTTTGTAAGCTATAGATAAAGGTGCTCCAAATAACTCTTCAATAGTATCATCTTGTTTTATCTTTATACCTCTATGCCACAAAACCAATCTTCTTGGTCTATAGAAAAAATTAAAATCACACATAAGGTTGTTTTTTTGAAGTATCTCAGCCCATTTTTTCTCTATATTTGCTAATTCATTTAAAAATGGTATAGCTGGTAACTCTTCTACCAATATCTCAATCAACAATGGTTTTGTCATCTTTTTTATTCCTTTTTTCTATCTCTTTTAATTTATCACTATGTTTTTGTACTTGTTGTCTATTGAACCCTGCTATTAAGTATATAAGTACAATAATAAACAGAGCAAAAACAACTATATCTACTATCTCTTTCATATTAACTATCTTTTTTTGTTGATATTATCCCAAAAGTTCTATTATAGTTAGTTTAAATAATCTAACAATCAACAAACAACTATTCAATTATATAGTTTAAGATTCACTCTAACTTATAACTAAGTCTATTTTTTATATAATAACTGTAAAAAAAAAGGTGCTTATAATGTTTGATTATGAATTATTAAAAAAAGTCTTATTTAAGTTTGATCCAGAAACTGCACATAATATAGCAGAATGTAGTCTTAGGATGTTACCAAAATGCCCTTTTATAAATAGATATATGACAGATAAAAACTTTGTTGCTGATCCTATGTTGTCTCAAGAAATAGCTGGAATAAAGTTTTTAAATCCTGTTGGACTTGGTGCTGGGTTTGATAAAAATGCTACTATGATAGAGGCTATGCCTAGTGTTGGTTTTGGTTTTACAGAAATTGGTACAGTTACTCCAAAACCACAAGATGGCAACCCAAAACCTAGACTTTTTAGATATCCAGAGTATAATTCTATACAAAATGCTATGGGATTTAACAATAAAGGTTCATATGAAATATCAAAAAATATTAAAAAAATCTACCCTTTTTCTATACCAATAGGTATAAATATAGGTAAAAATAAGCTAACAGCAGAGATAGATGCTATTAATGATTATGAACTTTTGATTAAAAACTTTGAACATTTGGGTGATTATTTAGTTGTAAATATATCTAGTCCAAATACTCCAAATTTAAGAGATTTACAAAATGAAGAGTTTATACAATCTCTTTTTTCTAAGGCAAAAAGTATTACATCTAAACCTATTTTTCTAAAAATAGCTCCTGATATGGATGCAAGTGTTGCTATAAGTCTATGTAAATGTGCAATAGATAGTGGAGCTGATGGTATCATAGCAACAAATACAACTATAGATTACTCTCTTCTTCCAAATCCTCAAAACTTTGGAGGTATAAGTGGTGAAGTACTAAAACAAAAATCTTATGAGCTATTTAAAGCAATATCTAAAGAGCTTTTTGGAAAAACTATACTTATAAGTGTAGGAGGTATCTCAAATGCACAAGATGCTTATGATAGAATCAAAGCAGGTGCTAGTTTGGTACAAGTTTATAGTGGGTTTATTTTTAAAGGTCCTAGTATGGTAAGAGAGATAAATCAAGGTTTAGTAGAACTACTAAAAAATGATGGTTATGAGCATATTTCTCAAGCTATAGGTGTAGATCTAAAGTCAAATTAGGGTATTATATGTATCGTAAATTTTTTATTTTTTTAATCAATTTTTTATTTTTACAAGGGGTGTTGATGGCAAGTAGCCTACCAAAATATTATGATATTACTTTAGATAATGGTTTGCAAGTAATTGCAATACCCATGGATAATAATAGTGGAGTAATAACGACTAATATATATTATAAAGTTGGAAGCAAAAATGAGATTATGGGCAAAAGTGGCATTGCTCATATGTTGGAACATATGAATTTCAAAAGTAGCAAAAACCTAAAAGCTGGAGAATTTGATGAGATAATCAAGAAATTTGGTGGAGTAAACAATGCCTCTACTGGGTTTGATTATACAAAATATTATATAAAATCAAGTTCGCAAAATCTTGATAAATCTTTAGAGCTTTTTAGTGAGTTAATGCAAAATCTAACACTAAGTGATAAAGAGTTCCAACCAGAACGTGATGTTGTAGCAGAAGAGCGAAGATGGAGAACAGATAACAACCCTATGGGATATCTATATTTTAATCTATTTAACAATATCTATACCTACCATTCATACCACTGGACTCCAATAGGATTTATGGATGATATATTAAACTGGTCAATCGATGATATCAAAGATTTTCACTCTACTTATTATCAACCTAAAAATGCTTTTATTTTGGTTGCTGGAGATATAGATAAAGATGAAGTCTTCTCTAAGGCAAAAAAACACTTTGCAAATATAAAAAATAGTAAAGAGTTACCAAAGTCTTATATCAAAGAACCAAAACAAAATGGAGAAAAAAGAGTAGTTATACATAAAGATTCTGAAGTTGAAATGTTGGCTATTGCATATAGAATTGGAGATTTTAAAGATCCTGATATGCCAATACTAAATGCAATCAGTGAGCTATTAAGCAATGGTAAAAGTAGTTGGTTACACAAAAAACTAGTTGATGAAAAGAGAATGGTAAACTCTATTTATGCCTATAATATGGAGTTAAGTGATGAAGGTGTGTTTTTGATACTAGCTGTTTGCAATGATGGCATAGATGCAAACAGTGTAGAAATGGAGATATTAAAGATAATAAAAGAGCTTAAAAAAGGAGATATAGATCCTAATGAGCTTGATAAAATCAAAATAAATACTAAAGCTGATTTTATCTTTTCTTTAGATAACTCTGAAAGTACTGCTGATTTATTTGGTTCATACTTTGCTAAAGGAGATATCAAACCTCTACTTGAATATGAAGATCATATAGAAAATCTCTCAACACAAAAGATTCAAGAGGTAGCAAATAAATATTTTAAACAATTAAACTCAACAACTATGATACTAAAAAAAGGACAAGACAATGAATAAAATAACTGGTGCAATGACGGCTTTAGTTACTCCCATAAAAAACGGTAAACTAAATAGTGAAGCTTATGAAAAACTAATCAAAAGACAAATAGCAGGAGGTATTGATGCTATAGTTCCTATTGGAACAACAGGAGAGAGTGCTACTTTGACTTATGAAGAAGATAAAATGTGTATAGAAATAGCAGTAAGTACTTGCAAGGGCACCAATGTTAAAGTTATTGCTGGAGCTGGAAGCAATGCTACTCATGAAGCGGTTGAAACTGCTAAATTTGCACAAAAAATAGGTGCTGATGGGATACTTTCTGTTACGCCATACTATAATAAACCATCTCAAGAAGGACTCTATCAACACTATAAATCAATAGCTGATTCTATAGATATACCTGTTGTTTTATATAATGTCCCTGGAAGAACTGGAGTTGATCTCTTGCCATATACTGTATCAAGACTATATAAAGATAGTAAAAATATATATGCTATCAAAGAAGCAACTGGAAGTTTAGATAGAGTTATAGAGCTTATGAAACTAAGTCCAGAGCTTATAGTAATAAGTGGTGATGATGCAACTGATTTTCCTACTATGTGTGTTGGAGGGCATGGATGTATCTCTGTTACGGCAAATTTAGTACCTGATTTAAAAAGTAAACTTATTCATCTTGCACAAGAAAAAAGATTTGAAGAGGCAAAAGAACTAAATAATCACTTAGTAGATCTTAATAAAATACTATTTTGTGAATCAAACCCTATTCCTATTAAAGCAGCTATGTATATAGCAGGACTTATAGATACTTTAGAGTTTAGACTTCCTCTTACTGCTCCATCAAAAGAGAATATGAAAAAGATAGAAGAAGTTATCTCAAAATATAATATTATGAAATAAGGATTTATCAATGAATAATAGAGTTTTAGTTATAAGTGGAGCAACCAAAGGTATAGGTAAGGCTATAGCTTATAGATTTGCTAAAGAGGGTATTGATATAGCTTTTACTTACAACTCAAATGAAGAGATAGCAAAAGAGATAGAAATAGATCTACAACAAAAATATAATATAAAAGCAAAAGCATATAGATTTGATATACTAGATCCAGATAGTTACAAAGAGTTATTTTTAGAAATAGATAAAGATTTTAGTAGAGTTGATTTTTTTATATCAAATGCTATTATTTCTGGACGTGCTGTTGTTGGTGGATTTGCACCATTTATGAGACTAAAAACTAAAGGCTTAAACAATATCTACACAGCTACTGTGTTAGCCTTTGTAGTAGGTGCTCAAGAAGCAGCTAAAAGAATGCAAAAAATCGGTGGTGGTTCTATAGTATCACTTAGCTCTACAGGAAACTTAGTCTATACACCAAACTATGCTGGACATGGAAATAGTAAAAATGCCGTTGAAACTATGGTTAAATATGCTGCAGCAGAACTTGGTGAGTTTAATATAAGAGTAAACTGCGTAAGTGGTGGACCAATAGATACAGATGCTCTTAAGAAGTTTCCAAACTATGAAGAGGTAAAAGCTGAAGTTGTAAAAAGAAGTCCACTTTCAAAAATGGGTGAAGCAAAAGATCTAGCTGGAATGGCATATTTTTTATGTACTGATGAGTGTAGTTGGCTAACTGGGCAAACTATTATTATAGATGGCGGAACAACGTTTAATTAATATTAATAAATAGGATACCACGATGAATACGAAGTCGAAAATTGTACTCTCACTTACAGCTATTATGCTTGTAATGTTTATAATTATGTTAGCAAATCTAATATATAACTTTAGAAGTTACTCTATAAATACTGCTATAAACAAAGCTGAAACAATAGCTCAAAGTGTAAAGCATGGTTTGACTGCACATATGATCAATGGTGTTATGGATGAAAGAGAGATCTTTTTAAAAGAGATAGAGACTTTAAAAGGACTCAAAAGTGTATGGCTTGTTAGAGGACAAAGTGTTATTGATCAATATGGTGAAGGATTTTATTATGAAAAATCAAAAGTTGATATTGATAAAGCTGTTTTAAAAAGTGGACAAGCCAAAAACCATCTTGATGAGTCTTTATTTGGTTCAAGTAGCCTAAGGGTTACTGTTCCTTATATAGCAACAAGTAGTGGTCCTATAAATTGTCTTAATTGTCACAATGCAAAAAATGGAGATACTTTGGGAGTTATCTCTATGGAGGTAAATGTTGATGATCTTAAAGTCTATGGTGTTACTTCTATAATATATGCTATTTTAATTTTATTTATACTTATGGTTATGATTTTGGTTTTTGTATCTAGATTGATTGGTCCATATATCAATGTATTTGACTCTAT